>CAJOQY010000294.1 GCA_905236835.1 uncultured Oscillibacter sp.
AATCTGGTCGGATATGCCGTTCGGACGCGATAAAATCGGCGGGTACGGATGCGGGCCCACCGCGCTGGCCATGGCCGTTTCCAGCCTGACGGGAAATTCCGTCAATCCGGCGGAACTGGCCGCGTGGGCCGCGGGCGAGGGTTATTCCGCCCCCGGCGGCGGTTCGTGGCTGTCCATTGTCGACGGCGCGGCGATTCATTACGGCCTGTCCCGCGAATCCATGGCCGGTCTCGACGCCGATGAATTATATATTCAATTATCTTCCGGGGAAATTTTCATCGCCCTCATGGGTCCGGGACATTTCACCGCGCGCGGGCATTTTATATTATTACACGGCGCGACGCTGTCCGGCGATATTTTAATCGCCGATCCCAACAGCCGCGAAAATACGCTGGCCACTTGGAATCCGGAATTAATTATCTCCGAATTGTCCAACAGCCGCAACGACGGCGCCCCCCTTTGGCGGCTCGCGCCTTTGACGGAATAAAATCGCCGAAAAACGCCCGCCCCATCAGTCTGATCCGATGGAGCGGGCGTTTCGCGTTCGTTCATATCTCCCCGGCGTCCAATATCATATCCGCGTCAGGATTCCCGGAACATGGTATAGAAAGACCGTTTTCCTCCCATCCGGAGGCTTGCCCGCCGGTCCATTTCCAATGTGGCTTCCAGCAGTTTCCGATATTGCGCCGTCTGATCGCACAGGCGCCGTTCCTCTTCGGTTTCCGGCGGGGACCCGTTGAGCATATCGCGCGCGCGGATCGCCGATTCCCGGGGCAGGGTCAGCAAATGCTTCCTCAACGAATTGTCGATTTCCAGAAGCCGCCGCACCGGTTCTTCCCGCATGGATAATAAAATCCGCACGGATGTCTCGTCGCGCCGGTCAAGCGCCTGAAGCAGCTGGCGCGTCAGATCCGAAACTTCCATCAAACGAATGGTCTGTAACCTTTTGCGCTGCCACAGTTCGTCCAGTTCCGATTGTTCCATGATATTTCCTCCGCGCCGGACCCGATTCCGGCTCCGCGCCGAATTAATCTGCCCATTATTTTGACTGTTTATTATATCCTCCGGCGGCGGTTTCCCCCGCGCCGGATTTCGCTGTCTCGTGAAATTCCGCGTTTATACTATACGGAACCCCGGTCGCCTCCCTGCTGGGACACGATATGATCCGCTTCCCGGAATGTATCCCGCAAATCCGTAATCAAAGGCCGCAGACGGTTGAGTTCCTCCTGATTGCGTCCGATTTTGATCCGGTTCAGATCATAGCAGAAAAACTCATAAAGCCGGTGAAGCTGCCAGCTGATTTCATATTTGCGATCCAGAGTGTCATCCAGATAGCGAACAATCATAATGCACCGGTCGATGGATTCCTCAAAGAGCGCGTAATTTTCCTGTTTCAGGGCCAGATCGCCCCGCAGAAGGCGTTTGACCAGTTCATCCAGCACCAGAAGCAAAAGTTCTCCCTGCGTCATGGTGTTGAGCGACTGCGCCTTATAATTCCGCTGGTATCCTCTCGCGTTCATAATATATAACCCTATCCGTCATGGACCTTTCCAAGCCGTCGCGCGGCCTTATTTTCGCTTGATTTTCAATAATTTTCAATAAAATTAAATCAATTTTAATAATAATTTTAATATCCGCCCATCAGGCCGGACAGCGCGGATGTCTGGCTGTTCATGGTTGACATGAGTTTCTCCAGCGCCGTGAACTGCCGCGTATAATAATCCACTTTACTGCTCATCTTGGTTTGCCAGCGTTCAATCTGCGTCTGCACATTGTCGATCTGCGTCTGAATCGTGTTTTTCAGCAGGGAACTGGAATTGAGTTTCGTGCCGGCCTTGTTGACCAGAACGCCGGGGCTGCTGTAAGATGTGGATGTGTAGCTGTCCAGCGTGTTTTTCATCCGCGTCATGACGCCTGTGCTGGAAGATGTATTCGTAAAGACGTTTTTGACTTTGTCCGGATCGTTTTCCAGCGCGGTACGCAGATCGGACTCGTTTAATTTCAACTGCGTGACGCCGCCGGAGTACGTTGTCTCGATGCCGATGGCTTTCAGATCCGCCGCCGCTGTACCCCGTGAAATAACATCCGTTAAGTTGCTGTAAAACGTGGACAGATCGCTGTCGCCGAATAAAATGCCCTGTTTAGCTTTTTCCTCGTAGTTTTTAATAGCCGTCTCGCTCATGTCGGCTTTGTCCTCGTCCGTGAGCGGTTCATATTTCGTATGGCTGGAGGAATTTTTCTCGGCGGGCTGTGTGGCGAAAGCGTCATGGATTTTTTTGGCCATGTCGTTGTATTCGTTCACGAAAGATTTGATCGCGTCCACGATAGGATCCGCGTTGGACGTGGTTTTGAACGAAATTACTTCCGCGCTGGCCTGATTGAAATTCGTACTGGGAATGCCTTTTGCCATCAGGACGCCCTCGGTAATCGGATAATCC
>CAJOQY010000295.1 GCA_905236835.1 uncultured Oscillibacter sp.
AATTTCTATATTGCTCGCAATCCCCGGATAATTTCACGCGTGATCCGCGCCGTCATGCCCCATACGGCGTGATTTTGCCAATACCATACGGGGACTTCCACAAGCCCGGACGACCACGGATAAGACGGCGGCACGCCGATTTTGTCATATGGGAAATTCTCCGGCGGCGCGGGATTTAACGGATATTGATATATATCCGGTTTTGTGTTTCTGAAAAAATCCAGCGGCGTGATAAATATATCCGCCACTTCCGCCGGTGACGGTTTGATTTGATCGAATCCCGCCGCGCTGATTTTTCCCAGTATCGGACGCAGTAAGAAGCCTTTTTGATTGTATATATAATCAATACGGCCAAGAATCTCGATTTCATTCCGGGGGATCGACAATTCTTCCTCGGTTTCCCGCAAAGCGCATTCAATATCCGACTCGCCCGGCTCCACGCGTCCGCCGGGAAAACAGACCTCCCCGCCCTGCCGGATTCCCGCCGCGCGGATTTCAAATAATAAATATAATTCCCCGTCCCGCGATGGTTTCGACACAAACGGACATAACACCGCGTATTCGTCCCGGATTCCCATTGGTTTTGGGATATAATCTCCGTATTTCGCGCGTATTTCGCGCAATGCCGCTTCCTGTTTCAATATGGCGGACCCCTTTATTTGAATTTAATTTGAATTTAATTTAATATTTATATTTTATTTTATCAGATTCAAAGCGGAATCGCAAGGGCAAACGGATTTTTGCGTATGTCACGCGAAAATCCGACAAAAATCCGCGCGGGACAAGTATATAATAATAATAAAATCAAATGATATATAATATATCAAAACGGGACAGGGGTGGAAGAATGGAGATTCAGGAGAGAAGCGCGGGCCGGACCATGACGCTGCTGCTGTCCGGCGAGGCGGATCATCACGGGGTGAGGGACGCCCTGCGGAAAATTGATATAATCATTGACACGGCGCTCCCCCGGATATTGATACTGGACTTGGGCGGCGTCACGTTTATGGACAGTTCCGGAATCGCGCTGATTCTGCGTTCCCGGAATCGTATGGAACTGCTGGACGGGGATATTCAGGTCAGAAATATTCCCGCGCAGGCGCGCCGGGTGCTTGACGCCGCCGGTATCAGCCGTATAATTGCCATGAAATAAATATATATATTAAATATTATATTATTAAATATATATTATATAAATATAAATCAAAAAGGGGGATTACATAATATGACGAGAATGAAACCGGAGAATGAAATCAAACTGGAATTTCCCGGCCTGAGCCGGAACGAGGGCTTCGCCAGAGGCGCGGCGGCCTGTTTCGTCGCCCAGATGGATCCGAATTTAAACGAACTGGAAGATATTAAAACCGCCGTCAGTGAGCCCGTCACAAACGCCATTTTGCACGCCTATCCGGATATGATCGGACCGGTTTATTTAAAAATGCGGATTTATCCCGGAAATACGCTGGAATTGATGATAAAAGACCGGGGAAAGGGCATTGAGAATATCGAACAGGCGCGCCAGCCCATGTTTACCACCGGCGGCGCGGAACGAAGCGGAATGGGCTTTACCATTATGGAGAGCTTTATGGATTCTTTAAAAATCCGCTCCGCGCCCGGACGGGGGACAACCGTTATCATGAGAAAAAAAATATCCATGCGGAATCATTTGTGAGGTCTTGCGTATGGCCGCCAGTACGGAAACGGATTTTCTGGAGTTATTAAAAGCCGCGCGGGACGGCGATCAGGACGCCTGCGAACGGGTTGTCACGGAAAATAAAGGCCTGATTTGGAGCGTGGTCCGGCGTTATCAGGGGCGCGGCGTGGAGCCGGATGATTTGTATCAGTTGGGCTGTCTGGGATTTTTAAAAGCCATCCGGGGATTTGATTTCTCTTACGGCACTTGCTTTTCCACTTACGCGGTCCCGAAAATCGCGGGGGAAATCCGTCGTTTTTTGCGCGACAACGGGCCGCTGAAAGTCGGGCGCGGCATTCGGGAACAGGCGGGCCATTTATCCCGGATCCGCGCGCGTCTGCGTCAGGAATACGGGCGGGAGCCGGTGTTGTCCGAGATTGCCGACGCGTCCGGACTGCCGCCGGAGGAAATCGCGCGCATTGAAATCGCGGCGGAGACGCCGGAATCGTTACAGCGCGAAACGGAGGACGGATTGATTTTAGAGGGCGTTTTAGGCACGGAAGCCCCGGAGGACGGCATTATAGAGCGTCTGGCTCTGCGGGAGGCGATTGACCGCTTGCCGGAAAAAGAGCGCATGACGATTTTATTGCGTTATTTTAAAGGCCTGACGCAGGAGAAAACCGCCAAAATATTGCGCGTCTCACAGGTTCAGATTTCGCGTCTGGAACGCCGGGGATTATGTCATTTAAAAGACATGATTTCCCCGTCATGAGATAAAATAAAAAATAAAAAAGCGATCAAAGCCGCGAAAAAATATCCGAACCTCTTTCGGGATTCGGATATTTTCAGCGCGCGGAATATTTTTTAAAATCAAAAAAAATCGAAATGACGCGCTTTCTCAGGAATCATAAAAATGTTGTCCGTCATCCGTAATCAGGCGGTCCGTTTTCGGATACTCAAAGATTTTGGGATTTTCCGCGTTTGAGACAAGATAATCGACAAATCGCGCCGCGTACCATTTCGCCATGTCAAGATTGTGCATGAGATAATAGCCGCAGTTTTGGGGGGTGGCTCCGGGAACGCTCCGCGCGTCTCCCACGGATTGAAACGCTCTGAGGATCA
>CAJOQY010000296.1 GCA_905236835.1 uncultured Oscillibacter sp.
CGTATATTCCGGCTCGACGCCCAAATACGGCAGTACATCAGCGAAAATCTGACTCGCGGCGGGAGCCGCCATATTGCCGCCCGATACATAGACGCCCGTGTTCCGGCTCGGTGTGTCCATCGTCAAAAGCATTAAATATTCCGGATCATCCGCGGGCGCGAAACACATGAAAGAAACGACCACGTCTCCGGTGCCGGTTTTATCCGCCGTGCCGGTCTTGCCGCCGATCCGATACCCGGCCACTTGCCCGTTTTTGCCCGTGCCTTTCGCCACGACATATTCCAGACATTCCCGGACAATCGCGGACGTTTCCTCGCTGACAACCTGTCTGACGGGCGTGGAATCATGCTGGCGGATAATATTCCCGTCGGCATCCAATACCTGTTCAACAACATATGGCGTGTATAAATATCCGCCGTTGATACACGCCGCCTGCGCCCGGATTAATTCTATCGGCGTGACATTAAACGTCTGTCCGAACGAATACGACGCGAGCGACACGACGTTGGAATTAAAACTTGATTCCGAGGCGAATATGCCTTTCGCCTCCCCGATCATGTCCACGCCGGTCTGTTCCATCAGCCCGAATGATTTCAAATATTGATAATATTTTTCCGTGCCGAGGCTTAATCCCATCGAGATAAACGCCGGGTTGCACGAATTTCCCGTCGCCGTTTTCAAATCCTGCGATCCATGCCCGGAATGATTCGAGCATCTGATCGGCTTGTTCCATCCGGGGACCATGATAGACCCGGAGCAATAGAAATTACTTTCCGGCGTAATCACGCCCTCTTCCAGCGCCGCCGCGAGGGTAATCGGCTTGAACGTCGATCCCGGCTCATAGGTCGAGTCAATACATTTATTGCGCCACTGCGTACCCAGCGCCGAACTGACCGCCGCCGCCCGCGCCGCCTCGTATTCCTCATCCGTGTTATAATTATTTTTATTATCCTCTATTTCACGCAGTTTCGACTGCAATTTATCATATAATTTATGATCAAGCACAACGCCGTAATCATTGGAATCATAATTCGGATAAGACGCCATCGCGATAATCGCGCCGCTGTTGACATCCATGATAATTCCCGTGCCGCCGTTGGCCGCGTCGTATCTATCAATCATGGACTTGACGCCCTTTTCCAAATAAGACTGAACCGTGACATCCAGCGTCAAGATCAAATCATTCCCGTCTTGGGCGTCATAATACTGCTCGTATTGATATAACAAATCAATTCCGGCGGCGTTTTTCGCCGTGACGGTCAGTCCCGACGCGCCTTGCAGATCCGATTCATATTTTGATTCCAGTCCCACGCCGCCGACATTGTCGCCATTGACAAAGCCCACCACGTTCGCCGCCAGACTGCTGTACGGATAATATCTCTTCGTATCCGGCTGGAGCCATACGCCCTGTAAACTCTTCGGGCTGGATTTCCGGTCAGATAATAAAACCGTTTTTCCGGCGGCGTTCGTCGTCACAAGCTCGTTGCCCTCTTCGTCAATCCATCCGTTGATAAATTTCCGCACCTGATCCGAAACTTCGCGCTCGGCCTTTTTCCGTATCGTCTCATACTGCGACCATGTCTTTTCCATGCGCTTTTCAATCATTTCCTGATCGACATTTAATATCCTGCTCAATCCGCGCGCGATATATTTTTGATCCAAAATCCGCGGCGGAATATATTCCTCCCCTTTTTCTTCCGCGTCGGATTTCGCTTTCGCGACGCTTTCCTCCTGCTTCTCCACAAATCGCGAAATTTCCATCGGCGAAATATTCACCGTCTCAGCCGACGCCGACACGGCCAGCGGGAATCCGTTCCTGTCATAAATCGACCCCCGCGACGCGTCCACCACGACGCTCCTTGTCTGCTGTCTGGACGCGCGCGCCCGCAGTTCCTCATTGCGATTGATCTGCAAATCATATAATTTCACGAACAGCGCGACAAACGTCGCCACGCCCAGTAAAAACATCATCCAAACTGTCCGGGTCTGAATCACCTGATTGGCTCTGCGCGTACTCTCTCCCGCGCGTTCCGGTTTTTTTCCCTGATTTTCCCGGCGGAATACGTTCAGCGGCGAAAAACGCGCCATATCCATCCATCCCCCTATGCCATGATATATTTTTATATATTTATATATTATACGCGCTTTCACGCGATTGTTTGCCATTTTGTAAATTTTCGCATACGCCCGTTGTCATAAAATATACGCAAAACAGGGAACGGGAAGACCCGCTTCCCGTTCCCTGTGCCGATGCTGCCTCAGAGGGTAAACGGCGGACCCGGCTGTTCTGTCGCCGTACAGCCTTATATTATCATACATTATGCGAAGATCAATCAAAAAATTCCCGTACAATATCAAAACCGCCCCGCGCGAAAAGCAGAACATCCCGCAGGATTCCGCTTTCCTCATGGCGATAGACCGTCACGCTGTCGCCCTCGGACAGATCCATATAACCGATCTGACTGCCGCTCGGCTTCGTCATTCCGGCGGCTTCGGCGGCTTCCTGTACGCTGGCCCGGTCAAACATCCGTTCATATTGCGCGCTCAGCAAAACGTGTTCGGATTCCAGCGTGGACAGTTCGCTTTTCAAACGAACCGTCTCGGATGAAAGCTGTGTCAGTTCGATGTATCCCATGAGCAACAGGACCGCCACAAACACGACCGCCGCCGTACTCAAAATGCCCAGAAGCGGGATATGTGGCCGCGCGGCGGCTTTTTCCCGCTGGCGGACACGCGCTTTGGCCGCGTTGCGGGGTCTGACGCCGATTTGTCCCAGCGTCCGGACTTCCCCGGCCTGTTCCAATTCTCTTTGACGGACCGCCCAATCCAATTCTCTGGCAAGGCTTCCGCCTCCCCGCTCATACCGCTCCTTGGCAACCGCAAGAGCCATAAGCAGTTCCTCCTTTCTTTCTTTTACAGATTGCTTATTCCAAAAAGCCGGATGTCATGAAAATCTATCCAGTATTCAAAACGCGATTCTATTTTTTTATACGCTTTTCCCCGCGCTTTTATGCTGATATTTTTCATGCTCCCCCGTCTTCCGGATGATAAAATAATATATTTTTATATTTATATTTTTATAATTTCTCCGCGATTCTTAATTTCGCGCTCCGGGCGCGGGGATTGTTTTCCAATTCCGTTTCGTCCGGGACAATCGGCTTGCGCGTAATAATACGCAGAACCGGCTTTTTGCCGCATACGCAGACCGGAAAATCCGGCGGACAGGAGCAGCCTTGGGACAGTTCCCGCATGGATTGCTTGATGATTTTATCTTCCAGAGAATGAAATGTGATAATTGCCAATCGCCCGCCCGGATTTAAATACTTCGCCGCGCTTCGTATCATGGGATTTAACGCGTCCAGTTCGCCGTTGACGGCGATACGCAGCGCCTGAAAAACGCGTTTCGCCGGATGTTGTTTTTCTCTCAACGCGCGGGCGGGCATGGCGGATTTGATAATATTCACCAATTCGCCTGTCGTATTGATCAAATCATCCGGATCGCTTTCCCGGTATCGGACAATCGCGCGGGCGATCTGGGGCGCGTAACGCTCCTCGCCGTATTGATAAAATATATTTTTTAATTCAAATTCGCCGTAAAAATTAACAATATCGCGCGCCGTGAGCGCCTGCGTTATATCCATGCGCATATCAAGCGGCGCGTCATGCTGATAAGAGAATCCCCGCGCGGGATTGTCGATCTGCGGCGACGACACGCCGAGATCAAACAACATACCGTCTACGCCGACAATCCCGTATTGGGACGAAATATCCGATAAAATTTGATCCAAATCCGCGAAATTGCCGTGAATTAATATAATTTTATCGTTCCATGGGGCGAGAATCTCACTGGCCGCGTCGATGGCTTCCGAATCCCTGTCAACCGCGATTAATTTTCCGGATGTTAAATATTTTAATATTTCTTTTGCATGTCCGGCGCGTCCGAGCGTCCCGTCGAGATAAATCCCGTCCGGCCTGATATATAATCCTTCTATCACGGGATTTAACAAAACGGGCGTGTGTCCAAACTGATTTTCAGAGCGTGTTTTCATAAAAATTCACAAGATATTTGATTATTTTATTTTTATCCCAATCGCCGCCCGCGCGTATGCGCGCGGCGCGGACGACATCACGGCATTGACAGTATAAACCTGTTTGTCAGAATTGACAAGGGGGTTTTGACGCCGGATTTTTAAAATTTTCAGGATAATTTTAAAATAATTATAAAATTTTTAAAATTCTGACTCAGTCGGCGGAGGCGTCCGATGACGCGGATACGGGGGGTTCGGGCGCCGTCGGGGATTTGCCGATTAATTTTTCACGCTGTTCCTGTAATTTGGCGGTGGAGACGGCGCGGAAACGCACGCGGCTTTCCTTCACGCCGTTGAGGGCGGCCTGTATGGATTCTTCCGTGCGGGCAAGCGCGTCCTCGGCGTAGACGTTTGTCATTTGCAGCAACTGGCGGGAGCGGTCCTCCGCCGCGCCGATGATCCGGCGCGCCTCTTCCTTGGCGGCATACGCGATTTCACTTTCGGCGACAAGTTTATTCGCCGTCTGTTCGGCCTGACGGACAATCCGATCCGCTTCGCGTTTGGCCTCTTCTTTGAATTTTTCCCGCGCGGTCAATAACTCCTGAGAACGCTTTAATTCCACGGGCAGCTGCGCTTTCAATTCGTCCAGCAAATCCAGCATTTCGTCCCGGTCCACTTTGCACATACCGGTTTGGAGCGCCACCGGGCGCGCTTCCTCGATTTTTTCATACAGCATATCAATCAGACGATCCACTTCATTGGCCATGGTTACATTCTCCTTTTATTCCTGAGATTTTACGCGTATTTTTCGCTTGATGAAATATTATATAAAATTATATAAAAATTATATAAATAATTATATAAATTATATATTAAATATTATTTTTATTATTTTTCCGCATTTCCCGCACAAGGGGAATGATTTCTTTCGGGAGACAGCGTTCGAGGGGCTGATGATACCGAATCATTTCGCGGGCCATGGACGAGCTGAAATATTGATACATTCCGCTGGCGGGCAATAACAGGGTTTCCAGTCCGGGTCTCAAATCCCGGTTGATCAAAGCCATTTGATATTCGGCGTCGAAATCGGATCCGTTGCGCACGCCGCGTATAATCATTTTCGCGTTTTTGGAAACGGCGTAATCGGCCAGCAATCCGGGCCACAGTTCCGCCGTGACATTGGGTATCCCCGCCACAGCCGTTTGGATTAATAATAATTTCTGTTCCGGAGTAAACATCTGGCTGCGCTTGTCCGCGTTGGGGCTGACGCATACCCAGATATAATCAAAGCATTGCGCGGCGCGCCGGATCAAATCCAAATGTCCGAGCGTGACGGGGTCGAAACTGCCGGAGCATACGGCGTTTGTCATGCGGCATCCTTCCTCATGCGTATTGGCTTTTTGACGCGGCCATTCGGCGCGTCGGCGAATGATATAATATTATATAATATATTATAATTATATAAATTATATAATTAAATCGGCGTCGGCGTGCCGGTAAAGCGTGACGGCGATTTTTCCGTAGCGATACGAACGATACGCCCGGAAGAGTTCCGGCGGGGGCGGGAGCCGTTTCCCGGCGGGATGTTCCGCGGATATTATACCATGCGGTTTCAAAATGTCAAACGCGGCGACGGCTTCCAGCGCGTCCGCGATGAAATTTGATTCATAGGGCGGGTCTAAAAAGATTATATCAAAATTTTTATTTTTCCCCCGCGCGCGGGAGAAAGCCGCCAAATATTCCAGCGCGCCGCCGGTATGGATTTCGGCGCGGTCCGTGAAGCCCGTCCGTTTGAGATTTTCGCGTATGGCGGCGACGGCGGCGGGGGCGGTATCGACAAACACGGCGGAATCCGCGCCGCGCGACAGGCACTCAATGCCAAGCTGTCCCGTACCGGCGAACAGATCCAGAACGCGGCGTCCCGGTATATCAAATTGAATCGCGCTGAACAATCCCTCTTTGACGCGGTCCGTGGTGGGACGAATGTCCAGCCCGTCCGGTTCCTGTAACTTGCGGCCCCGCGCGGAGCCGGTAATCACGCGCATAATACTTTCTCCCGTTTTGATAAATTTTTTTAATATTTTTATATTTTATATTTATTTTATATTCCCGCGTCCGCGCGAATATTTTCTATTTTACGGCAAAGCGCGGAATTTTTCAATAG
>CAJOQY010000297.1 GCA_905236835.1 uncultured Oscillibacter sp.
GATAATCACTTCCAGCGGCACAATATCAACTTTTTTGACCAGCGTTTCCCGTTCGCTTAATTCTTTGACGTACTGCGTGGGAATCCCGGACTCTTCCAGCATCGCCATCAAACGATTCGTCATTTGATTATTAATAACGCCTTTGCCCGAGATTACACCCTTTTTCGCGCCGTTAAACGCTGTGGCGTCGTCTTTATAATATACAATCACAAGTTCCGGATCATCCGTGGCGAATACTTTTTTCGCCTTGCCCTCATAAATTTCTTCCCGCTTTTCCATCAGATATTCCCTCCAAATTTCACGGCGATCAATTTTTATTCTTTTCCGGTCCAGCAGTAAGCGCAGATTTTTTCCCGGTCAATGCCAATCGCCTCCAGCAGACCGTCAAGAGACTGATAACCCAGAGAACTGAATCCCATATCCTCACAAATCGCTTTTAATAAACACTGTCCGCGCTCCGTGGACGCGTCCGCGTATTCGTCCAAATGCTTCTGTCCTTCGTCGCCTTCTATCGACTGTATCATTCTGCGGGCCAGCAGTTCCATATCCGAATTGCTTCTTGAGAAATTTAAATATTTACAGCCATACATAACAGGCGGACACGCCGAACGCATATGCACTTCCTCCGCGCCGCTTTCATATAAAAATTCCACGGTTTCCCGCAACTGCGTCCCCCGGACAATCGAATCGTCAACAAATAATAATTTTTTGCCTTCAATCAATTCCGGCACCGGGATTTGCTTCATCCGCGCCACCTGATCCCGCACCTCCTGATTTTCCGGCATAAACGATCTGGGCCATGTTGGCGTGTATTTCACGAAAGGCCGAGCGAATACTTTCCCGCTTTGATTGGCGAATCCAATCGCGTGCGGCACTCCGGAATCCGGAACGCCCGCGACATAATCCACTTTCGGAAGCTGTCTCCGCGCCACTTCATCACGCGCCATAATTTCCCCGTTCCGATAGCGCATCTGTTCCACGTTCACGCCTTCATAATTGGAATTCGGATACCCGTAATACGTCCATAAAAACGCGCATATCCGCATGACATCTCCCGGCGGCGACAATACCTCCATATCTCTGGAAGTGATTTTCACAATCTCGCCCGGGCCAAGTTCCCGGACCGTATAATATCCCAATTTCCGATACGCGAACGATTCAAACGAAACGCAAAATCCGTCGTCATTCTGCCCGATCAGCACAGGCAGACGCCCCAGACGGTCACGGGCCGCGATAATGCCCGATTTTGTCAATAATAAAACGCACATAGAACCGTCAATCGTCTCCTGCGCGTATCGAATCCCGTCCACAAGAGAATCTTTGCTGTTAATCAGCGCCGCCGCCAGTTCGGAATCATTCACTTTCCCTGAACTCATGGACATGAACTGCGTACCGCCGGACGCGAAACACGCTTCCACAAGAGATTCCGCGTTGTTAATCCGCCCAACCGTCGCGATGGCGTACATACCAAGCCGGGAACGAACCAGAAGCGGCTGGGGGTCCGTGTCGCTGATACAGCCGATTCCGCTCCGCCCCTGAAATTTTGGCAGATCCGCCTCAAATTTCGTTCTGAACGGCGTATTTTCAATGCTGTGAATCTGACGCTGAAATCCCGTTTTCGCGTCATATACCGCCATTCCGCCGCGGCGCGTCCCTAAATGCGAGTGATAATCCACCCCGAAAAATACGTCCAGCACACAATCGCGCTTTGAAATCGCTCCAAAAAAACCGCCCATAAAACGCTCCTCGCCGTCCCGCGCCAGCGCGCGCATTACACAGGATCATTTAAATAAATTTATTTTATTATCAATATTACGCGCCGTTTTTCAGTTCTTCTTTTTATTTTATATCTTTTTCCAGCGTCTGACGCCGTATATTTTCCCGTTCTTCCGACAATTTCGCGGCAAGCGTACTGTCTGAGACGGCCAGAATTTCCGCCGCGAGTATCGCCGCGTTCTTCGCGCCGTTGACCGTCACGGCGGCCACCGGAATTCCGGGCGGCATTTGAACGGTGGAAAGCAAGGCGTCCAGCCCGTCCAGCATACCGCCTTTGACCGGGATGCCGATCACAGGCAGGATCGTATGCGCCGCGAACGCGCCCGCCAGATGCGCCGCCATGCCCGCAGCGCAGATGATAACGCCGAAACCGTGGTCACGCGCCTGACGGGCATATTCCGCCGCTTCCTCCGGCGTTCGGTGCGCGCTGAGAACGCGGACTTCATAATCAATCCCGTAAAATTTCAATTGCTCGCGAGCGGGCTTTATCACAGGCCAATCCGAATCACTGCCTAAAACCAGAGCGACTTTCTTCATATACAGCCCCCTTTTCATGTTTGAATCTAATTTTCAGATTGATTTAGATTGATATACGCCTGATTTTATATTTTACAGAATTTCCGTTGCCGCCGCAATTGGCAAAACCCACAGATTGCGCCTGTTTTTTTATAATCTCCTTGTGAAACTGCGTTCCTTCTCTTGCAATGCCGCGCGGTCAATGGTATTATAATATCATATTATTCGCGTACATTCTATGAAAAATCAGGAACATCAGAAAAATAATCGGAAAGGCAGGAATCAAAA
>CAJOQY010000298.1 GCA_905236835.1 uncultured Oscillibacter sp.
AAGATCGGTCTGTCCGGATACAGGGAATTGCAGGTCGCTGTTTTGGTATACTTATCCACGCGGGAAAATGACGGCGCGGAGACGGAATCAACCCCGCGAAAAAGCGCGGTCGCGGAAGAAAGCATGGCGGCGTTGTCCGGGGCGATTCAACAGGCGGCTGAAAATTGCCGGGATTTTATCCCCGGCGGATTGATTTCCCGCGCGACGGAGCGGATATTGAGCGCGAACCGGCTTTTCGTATATGGCGCGGATCATTTCGACGCGTGTTTATTCAGCCAATGGATGGCCGCTCTTGGGATCGCCGCGATTGTCCCGGATTCGCTTCCGGAGAATTTTCCGCTGGACGGTCCCGCCGCGCGGGGCGATACGGCTTTGATTTTCTCATATTCTGAAACTTCCGTTCAAAATTCACGGAAAAAAATCGCGTCTCTGCGGCGGAACGGCTGTTATGTGATTCTGGTTTCCGAGATGACATCCTGTCCGGAGGCGAATCTTGTGATTTCTCTGCCCAAAGGGAAAAACGAATCCCCGCGGACTGAAACGGTTTATTCCCGAACCGCGCTTTTTTTCGTCATGGCCTGTATGATAAATATTATCAGCGGAAATCCGCTTCCTTCCGCGCCTTCCGAATAAAGATTGCGTATCCGTCACATCCGTGTTAAAATATATTATATTATATCAAATCACGCGTATCTGAAAAAAGGGGACGGATGATTATGACTGCCATCATTGACGGCGCGGCTGTGCGGAGCCGGGAAGAACTTCATGACGCGCTGAGCCGGGAATTGCTTTTGCCGGACTGGTACGGGCGGAATCTGGACGCCCTGCGCGACTGCCTGACGGATCCGCGAAAAGAGGAAGTTTTTCTGCGCGTACTGCGCGGAAACGAGTTAAAAAATACGCTGGGTCCCTATGCGGACGCGTTTTTCCGAGTATTGCGGGATTCCGAAAGCGATTTTTTCCATTTTAATATTATATTATAATTATATTATAAAAATATATTATTATACTTCCCCGGCGGGCGTTGATTCCGCCGGGGAGTTTCCGTTGTTTTCATATTTTCCGCCTGTCCGGGCGTCACGTTCCGGAAAGTTATGTCATATATTAAAATATATATGATTATAATCAAAATCATAAAGCGATCCAAGGAGGTTTTCGCATGGACGATTCCACAAGACGAATTGCGCGGGAACTGAAAAACAATCCCGCGTTGCTGCGCGATATAATGACATCCCCGGACGGTCGGATTTTATTGGATTATCTGGAATCTGACGGCGGCGGATTTCAAAACGCCGTCCAGTCCGCCGCGAACGGGGACACCGGCGACATGGTTCGGCGTCTGCGGCGTTTCATGGACGCGCCCGGCGGCGCGGAACTGATAGACCGGCTCTGTCGATCCATCAATTCCTGAAAATATCAAAATCCCTTTTAATTGACGCGATTGGCGAAATAGATTGATAAAATATTATGACAGATTTTGACGCGCAATTCAATCAAATCCTGTCCGATCCGGAGGCGATGGCGCAAATCGCGAATCTGGCGCAATCCCTGTCCGGCGTTCCGCCGCAATCCGGCTCGGAGGAATTATCCGGAAATTCCGCGCGGCCCGTCCCGGCGAATTCATCCGACGCGCAAACCGTCTCAGAATCCGAGCGTTCATCCGCGACGCCCGCGCAAACCGCCTCAAATCCGGAGCGTTCATCCGCGACGCCCACGCAAACCGCCCCGGCGAACGCTTCCGCCCGGCTCCCGGATTTGGACGCGTTTCAAAAATTTTTGCCCTTGTTGCAAAATCTGGGCGGACAGCGTGATTCCGACGCCCGGCGTCTTTTATACGCCCTGCGGCCCTATCTGCCGCCCCGCCGACAGGAGAACATCGAACGCGCTCTGCGATTGGCGCGGCTCTGGCGGCTGGGGAAAAATTTTCTGACCCTGACCGAACGGGAGGGATGAAAAAATCATGTATAACCGTTATATCCGCAATGACCGGGGAACTTATACGCGCGTCCCGGAGGATGTTCCCCCGGACAGACCGCCGCCGTCCCGCCCGGAAGTCCGACAGGAATCCCGGGCGTCATTTCAGACGGAATCCGCGCGGGAATCCCGTCCGGAGGAAACGCCGCGTCCGGGCGAAGCCGCGCCGCGCTCCGGGGGCGATCCCCATTCGCCGCCCGCTCCGCCGCCGCGCGGTCCGCGTTCAAACGCCGAATTCCCGCGAAATTTATTCAGCCGCGGTCAGATACATCCTGATTTCCCGGACGCCGGCGATCTTTTATTATTAGCCTTGCTTTTTCTTCTGGTTCGTGAACACGCCGACGAAGAAACGCTGGCCGCTGTCGGTCTGCTTCTGATTCTGTGAACAGAATTTATCAGAACAAAATGAATGACATTAATTTTTTCGCGGCGCGGGTCTTGCGAGCGAAAAAAAATCATGTTAAAATAAAACAATTTCAGGCTTGAACCGTCTGACGGGACGCGATCTGAATAAGACGCCGGATATTTCCGCGCCGCGCGCATATAAATTATATATATTATTATAATAAT
>CAJOQY010000299.1 GCA_905236835.1 uncultured Oscillibacter sp.
GGGGGGCGTTTTTCGGGGTTACGTTTCCCTTTGCATTGCCCCCCTTGTAAAAAGGGGGGGCGCGTCAGCGCCGGGGGATTTCTGAATGTCAATAACATTTTGAAGGCGTACTTTTCGCCGGATTTCGCGTAAAAAAATAACGGGAAACGGTTAAAAAACGCCGTTTTCCGTTATTTTCGCGATGGTACGCCCGACTGGATTTGAACCAGCGGCCTTCAGAGTCGGAGTCTGACACTCTATCCAACTGAGCTACGGGCGCGTATATGGCTGATATAACTGACATATAAGATATGATAATTATAACAGAAAAAATCCGGTTTGTAAAGGGGGTTTTGAAATTTATTTTATAATTTTTATAAACGCGGTTCGTCGTGCCAGAGTTCAAGGATAAAACAATCGAAATGCCGTCCCCACGGGCGAAAATATGACAGAGATTGCAAGCCCGTACTTCCTCGGTTATGCGCGACGCTTAATAAAATCTCTCCCGGAGGGACGGGCAGCCAGTTTGACGGCAGCATGGCCAGCAGCATGGATTCATTGAAATGTCCATCCGGGAGAAATGTCTGTTCCAGACGGCATGGCAGCCATAATTCTTTGACAGTCCGCTGGATACTCAAATGACGTTTTAAAAGTCTGACATACATATTTCGATCCACACAATTACTGATGATTCGCATATTATATATATATATAATTATACGGATATATTTATTCTTCCGGAAAGCGCAAAGTGACTTCCAGTTGTTCCCCGTTCCGCCAAAGGATTAGCGTTAATTCCCCGCCGGAGTAACAATGCCGTCTTGCCCATAATAAATCATGGCTGGATGTCATGGGGATTCCGCCCGCGCTTAAAATATAATCGCCCGCCAGTACGCCCGCTTTCGCCGCCGGATAATCCGGCTCCACGGATTCGACATACAGTCCCCACACGCCGTCGGCGGCTTCCTGACATTCGGAATAGACCACGACGCCAAGCAGCGGCTCCGGCTGAATCTCGCCGTATGTCAGCAGGTCATTGACAAGACGGTACATCCCCGCCGACGGAATGGCGAATCCCAAGCCCTCCACGGTGGATCGGCTGGAACTCATTTTGACGACGTTGATGCCGACGACTTGCCCGTATTCGTTGATCAAAGGTCCGCCGGAGTTGCCGACGTTCAAGGCCGCGTTTGTCTGGATCAGCGTCATGACGCGTCCCTCAACCGCCACATCACGATCCACGGCGGATACGATGCCGTCCGTGAATGTCCCGCGAAACTCGACGCCCAGCGGGTTTCCGATGGCGTAAACTTTATCGCCCACGCTTAATAGATCCGAATTGCCGAATTCCGCCGCCGGAACGGGGTCCTCGTCCTCCGGCAGTTCCATTTTTAATATCGCCAGATCCTGCCCCTCATCCCCGGCGACATATAAAGAACGATAACGCCGACCGTTGTCAAGTACGGCCACGCATTCCCGCCCGCCGTCTATCACATGATAATTGGTCAGAAAATATCCGTCCTCCGTGAAAATCACGCCGGTTCCCAGCGCGGAGCCGCCTCCGTCCAGTTCCACGACCACGGTCACGACGGACGGATTCACCTGCCGGTATACTTCCGGCGCGGTCCGGCTCTCGCCGTGTTCGGCGAGTACGGTGAACGTCACGCTGTCGGACCGCGTGGCCGCGGGCAGGAAGATGCCGGATGTACCGCTCCAGTCATCGTCCTCATCGCCGCTCCGGTATTCCCATGAAAACCGGTCGTCGGGCCGCCAGCGGATTTCCGGGGTCCATGTCCGGGCCGCCGCCGCTAAAAGTCCCGCCGCCGCCATGCCGGACAGAAACGCCGCGACGCCGTACCAGCGCGAATGTTTTTTCTTTTGAATCCGCCGCCCCGGGCGGCGGCGCACCGGATCCCGCGCCGTCTGTCCCTGATGGGGAGGATTATTTTCGTATTCCGGAACCGGATTCAACAGATAAAGGCTTTGGCTGGCCGGGAGCGGCGTCTGTTCCGTATGTTCCGCCATGCCGTTGTTTTCACGCTCAAATTCTTCCATCGCGTTTTCTTCTCCCGATATATTGAGATAGATTTTTATGATTTTTACGCAATTCGCAGGGAGAACGAAAACTCCGTGACGCCGTTTTCACTCGTGGCGTAAATTTCCTCCCTGTGCTGATGTAAAATCGTCCGGACGATATATAACCCCAGCCCGACGCCGTCTTTGTCCTCGTTGCGGGATTTGTCGCTTTTATGAAATCTGTCAAATAACAAAGGCAGTTCCTCCGGCGGAATGGTCTCCCCGAGATTTCGCACGGTGACATAAACTCTGCCGTCTCTCGGTTCCAGTCCCAGATACAAAGTAGAGCCTTCTCTGGCGAATTTCGCCGCGTTTTCGAGTAAATTATATAACACCTGCGTCATCATGTCCTTGTCGCCCGGAACGAAAATCGGCCCGTCGGGAATATCGGCGTCCACGTCCAGCTTACGATCCGTGATTTTCTTTTCCATGGAGATTAACACCCGGCGCATTCGTTCGCAAATATCAAACGTCGCGCCGCTTTTCATGGGGTCAATCGCCTGAATCTGGCTGACATCCAGCATCCGGCGCACCATGCGGCTGAGGCGGCGGCTTTCCTCGGAAATAATGCGCAAATATTGCCGCTCGCGTTCCGGCGGAATCGTCCCGTCTAAAATTCCGTCCGTATATCCGGCGATGGTCGTCAACGGCGTTTTTAAATCATGCGAAAGATTGGATATAAATTCCCTCCGCTGTGATTCCTGACGTTCCAGAGACTCGGCCATTTGATTAAACGACGCGGCCAGTTCCCCGATCTCGCCCGGGCTGTCCTGATCGTCCGGCATCCGAGGCGCGAAATCCCCCTCGCCGTACTGACGGGCGGCCCGCGCCATTTCGCTTAAAGGCTGGACAAATCTTGAGGACGTAATCGACGAAACGGCGATGGAAATCAGCAGCACCGCGAACGCCGTAATAAAAAATATAATCGTAAAGCCCTGCCACATGGTATCCAGAGACGTGTTGGCCGACAGCGCGAACACGAGGCCGATTTGTTCGGACGTGCCGGGCTTCACCGCCGGGACGCCGACAGCGAAAAATCGCTGTCCGTCCGGCCCGTAGATTTTCCCGTGTACCGCCGGTTCTCCTTCCCGCAGGCGCGCGACCAGATTTTCCGGCACGGATTCCTGTCCGAGTCCCTGTCCTGTGGACAGCACCAAGCCGCCCCGCTCGTCGCAGATCAGAAAGTGCATATAAGACCCCACGGCGGAATACCCGGAAAGCTGTTGAAATCCGGGATCGTATTGAAATCTCTCCAGAGAACGCTGGCGGCCATATTCGAGATAATCGGCGGACAGTTCGCCCATCATGCGGGCGCGGTTTTCCATCTCAAGATTTGTCTGATAGCGGGCGTATTGATAACTGACCGTGAAAAAGGCGACGCCCAGCAGGGCCAGCGTCAGTAATACCATGCCCGTGGTAATAAACATCTGCCGCCAGTACAGGCTCCGAAAACGGTAATTCAGCCAACTCATGCTTCCGTTCCGTCCCGCAGTTCAAATTTATAACCGACGCCCCAGACGGTTTTCAGCGTCCATTGATCCGACACGTTTTCCACTTTTTCACGCAGACGCTTGATATGCACATCCACCGTCCGGCTGTCGCCGAAGTAATCAAATCCCCAGACCTCGTCCAAAAGCTGATTGCGCGTATAGACTTTATTGGGCGTGGACGCGAGATGATATAACAATTCCAGTTCTTTGGGCGGCGTGTCGATTTTTTTGCCGTCCACGATCAATTCATAGCCGTCCAGATCGATAATTAATTTATCAAAAACAAGGCGTTTGCTGGTGTCATTCGGGATTTCCGTCCGGCGCAGGACGGCGTTGATCCGGGCGATTAATTCTTTCATTTCAAATGGCTTGACGAGATAATCATCCGCGCCCATGTCCAGCCCCTGAATACGGTCAAAAACTTCGCTCTTGGCCGTGAGCATAATCACGGGAATCCGGGACGATTCCCGAATTTTGGACAGAACCGCCCAGCCGTCCATAACGGGAAGCATGACATCCAATAAAATCAAATCCGGCTTTTTCTTGCGGAATTCCCCGATGGCTCTGGCGCCGTCCCCGGCGATACGCACGTCAAATCCTTCTTTTATCAGATACATCTCAATCAGATCCGAGATATTATGATCATCTTCCACTACTAAAATATCACGCGCCATAGCAATCCCTCCAGCCTTCCGATCCTGTTATCAAATATAACAATATATGCCGCCTGTTATTATCTTGAATTTTATTATAACATCTTTTCCGGCGTATTTGTTGAATTTTCTGTGAATTGCGTAAAAAATAAAATATAAAAAACAATCACGAAAAGCCGGAGCATATGATTTCATCCAGCGGCAGGCACCGGTCGCCAATCCCGGCGGACGCCGTGAAAAACGCGGATAATCCGGTCACGGACACGCCGCCGCCCAGCCAGACCGGAACAGCCGCCCCGCTTCCCCGCGAAACCGCGCGCAGAGTTTCCCTTGCCTGATACGCCGTCCGGACGGAATACGACGCGTCCGGCATATAGCACACAAATCCGGCTTCACGCATGATCCGGCGGATTTCCTGTTTTGACAATGCCCCGCCGCCGTCCGTATGATATAATAATATATTATTATATAAATTATCACGCGCGTCCGGCATCTCATAATTGGCCGCCAAATGACCGGCGTTTTCCAGCAACACCAGACGCGTTTTGATTCCGGCTGTTTCTTTCAGAATCCGATTATCTTCCCGCAGATTTTCCAGAATCCGCGGGAGTGGGTTTTCCTCTTCCCCGTTCCGTCCGCCGCCGTCCGCGATCAGACCGATTGCGTATCCGGACGCGGCTATTCCGCGGGACAAATCCCCATACTCCCGCAGAAAATCCGATCCGCAGAACACAGTGACCGTCGGCGCGGGGGCTTTTCGCTCCTGATTCGGATTCAATCCGTCAGAATCGCCGGACAGACGATCCAGAAAATCCAACAAATCCCCGGCGGATTCCCCGTCGGCCCGCGCGCAAAGATATAAATCACGGTTGCCCGCCAGCGGTTCCGGCGTCGGCGACGGGGAAGGCGTCAATGTCGCTGACGGAAACGGCGTCGCCGCCTCCGTCGGGGCGGGCGTCACCGCGTGAATGATATAATCCGGGAGAATCGGCGTCCGCGGGGACGGCGTATCAGATACGTCCGGAGGCTCGGGACCGCTCTCGCTTTCCGTTTCCGGCAGGACAGGCGGTTCCGGATCCGGCCCCGGCTCCCGGCTGCGCAGATATTCCTCGTAACGCGTCTGAATCTGTTCATACGCCACGTCCAGAAACAGCCGTTCATCCACCCGAAAATCCTCTTTGCGCATCCAGATCAGCGTACCGTGTTCCACGCTGATTTCGGAATACAGCAGTCCGAAATAACGCGCGATCACCATCGCCGGAACATAATATTCCCCGCTACGCTGAATCATGCCGGGCGCGTAAAAATCGCCGTCGTCCCCTGTGGCGTAATGGCCGCCAAGCGTATAAACCAAAGACCCTTTCCCGCCGTACAAAGACAACAGCCCCCGCGACTGGTCCCGCACGCGGGAAATATCCAGCGCGTCCTGCGCTCTTTCATCCGTGAATACCGCGCTGGAAATATAGACATAACCGCCGTCGAAAAACGGCATCGCGTTTCCGGACACGGGCAAAACGCGATCCCCGGCGGCGATAAAATAAACCTCGCCGTCCGGCTGGGCCGCTTCCCCCGCGATCCCGCGCGGGAAAATCCATATCGCGAAAACCATCACGCAAAATAAAAATATCCGCTTCCATATCGTTTTCATATGATTCCCGTCTTTCGCGTTTTCCGCGCGTTTCATGCCCGCCCGTTTTTATTCCGGCACGCGCAAAGAGACATCTAATATAAAAGACAGTTCAAACGTCCGGTTCCAAGGCAGGTTCGCGCCGTGAATCGAAAGAAAATCTATTTCATGTTCCGTCCACGGGTCAATGCCGGTCAGGACGCCGGTCCCCCGCAGATTTTCCACGACTTTGGAACACTCGCGGGAGAATAACACTCTTAATTCTTCCTCGATCCAGAAGCGTTTGACATCCGAAGGGGCCAAATTATTCCGGTCAAGGCCAAGATTGCGGACATATTTGTCCAGTTCGGCGCGGGTATGGAGAATGTATTCCGTCAGCGCCATCGAATTGGCCATCTGTTTGACCTGCGCCAGATCCGCTTCCTCCGGCGCGATCACGGGATTTAAAACGCTCCCGTCCGGCATTGTCAGGACGACGGATTCCGGGTTTTTGATATTATTTTTATTTTTATTTTTATAATCCATATCCGCGCTGGCGGCGGCGACGCCGGTATTCCATGAATCAAACGCCGCGCCATCGGCGGCGCCCCGGTTGTCGGCTTTCTCCGGCTCAAACGACCAGCTCGCGACGCTTTTCACAATCTGTTCGGAATTGGCGGAAGCGTCGTGACGCGCGGCGTCCGCGTTGGCGGCGTCCCGCTCCAGCAGATATAAAAACCGGGAAAATCCCATGGCGAACGCCGCCCCGGTAACATTGGCTTGATCATACTTTCCGGCGAAACCGACCAGTTGCGCGAACTGAATTTGATCAAAAAGCGCCTCTTCCAGTTTTTCGCCGTAAGCGTTGGCGCTGGCCTCGTCCAATATCGTCGGAATATGGTTTTCTTGATTATATTTTAAAACATCCAGCAATTGCGTGATATATTCATCCGCGCGGTCCGGATCATCCGGCGCCGTCATGATTAAAATTTCCAGTTCCGCCTCTTCCGGCGTCACGCGTTCGGCCTGAAAGAAATCCAAATGCAGATCCGCGACTTCCGAGAGCGTATAGAGATCATATTCCGACGAATGTCGATTTTCCGTGCCGCCGAAATAGCGCACGGCGGTTTTGATCCGGCGTCCGGATTCTTCCAGCGCGATCCGGCCTATCAGCAGACGCGCCAGACTGTCAAGCCCCGCCATAACGGCGCCGTCCGGCCCCAGACGCTGTCTTAAATAACGCACTTCATTATGCTGGATATTCGGCGAATTGGACGAGTCGTCCACGCCGATGATAAAACTCATCCGATCCGGGGATACGGTTTCCAGTATATTAATAACATTATCCAGCAGCGTCAGTTTTCTCTGCCGGACGCCGAGATAATCGGCGATCAAATCATCCGTTAATATTTCCCGGTATTCCTCACAGGAAGTATCCTGTTCCGCCGTGGGCTGCCCGGACAAATTCATACCCGGCAGATATTCCGGGATATTTATATTATTATTATTATTATTATTATTATCCCGCGCGCCGCTTTCGGCGGCATACGGATAGAGCGTGAAAATATTGCCAAGCGTTAAATGCTCTCCGGACAATTCCGGACGCGGGACCATGCCATAAGCGCGCAGGGCGTTATATTCCTCCACGCCAAAGCCGTGATAACCGACTGTCGGCGAAAGCCGGACAACGCTGTCAAACAGCCAGACATGATTGTTCTCGTCCTCCGCCAGAGGCAATATATAATTTTCAAACGCCGTGATTTCATCCATAACAGCCCCGTCGGAAAAAATCAGCGTCTGCGGCGCGCTGACGGAACGGGAATTGACCAGCCCGCCGGAGAAAAGCTGATCCAAAGAAAGAATAAAATAATCACAGCCGCGCCGGTCCATATCCCGGACCCATTCAAACAGCGCCTCCCGATTGCCATACGGCGTCCCGTTGGCATTCAATTCCTGACCGTCCAGCGCGGTGCGGAACCAATCTTTATCAGGCATGGCCAGCCGCCAGCCGGACGCCTCGGCCAAATAAATCGCGTCCTCAAAATTATCAATCCGGTCATCCAGCGGGACATAGGCGATCACGCGGGACCAGTCCTCCTCCGGGACCGTCACGGCGCCGCGCACGGACGCGGTCACGGCGGCGCGGTAAAAAAATCCCGCCAGCAGGACGGCGCAAATCAAAAACGGGAAAATTTTTCCGAATCGGCTTCTTCTCCGCCTTTTCCGGCGTCCGCGCCGTGAACGGGAAGGCGCGGCGGCGTTATCGCGGGCATGATGATTATAACGCCTTCCTCCCGCTTCCGAACGCGATACGCGGTATCTGTTATCTTCCACGATACGCCTCCGCCAGTTTTAAATATTCCATAGCGGAATCACGGTTTTTGGCGATTTCCTCCGCGGTCAGAAACCGGGCGATTTTCGCGGGAGCGCCTAAAATCAGACAGCCGTCCGGGGCGTCTGTTTTGCCCGTTACCAGCGCGCCCGCGCCAATCAGACAGTTGTCGCCGATTTTCGCGCCGTTCAGTATAATCGCGCCCATACCGATTAGACAGTTATCGCCGATCTGACAGCCGTGCAAAATCGCGCCGTGTCCGACAGTGCATCCGCTTCCAACGCGCGTTTCCTCATGAATGATTGCGCCGTCCTGTATATTCGTATCCGCGCCGATGGAAATCCCGCCTTTATCCCCGCGCAAAACCGCGTGATACCAGATATTGACGCCTTTTCCAAGTATCACATCCCCGCATACCACCGCGCTTTCGCAAATCAGCGCGTCCTCGTCCGTTTCCCGAAGCCAGTATAACATATCGCGTCCTCTTTCCCGGTCATTTCCCCGGATTTTTAATTTTATTTATTTATTTTTATAATTTATAATAAATTTTTATAATAAATTTTATAAATTTATCCGGGAATTTCCATTTCGGCCAGTTCCGGGGCGAAATTGCCGTCGATAAAAACCGGAATTTCCTGTCCGTCCGGCGTTGTTCCGGTAATATTCAAATCCGGCGTGCCGATCATGAAATCCACGTGCGTAATGGAATCGTTCAGTCCATGCGCGCGCAATTCGTCTTTTGACATTTCACGTCCGCCCTGTACGCACGGATACGCTTCGCCGAAAGCGATATGACACGCGGCGTTTTCGTCGAACAGCGTGTTATAAAATAATAAATTTTGATTGCGAATCGGGCTGTTATACGGGACCAGCGCGACTTCGCCGAAATAACGCGCGCCCTCGTCCACGGAAATCGCCGCCCGCAGTTCCGCCTCGCCGCGTTCCGCGCGCGCTTCCTGAATCTCGCCGTTTTTGACGGTAAAATAAAATTTGTCGATAATATTGCCCTCATGGGCCAGCGGCATGGCGGAATATACGATGCCGTTCGCGCCGGTTTTCAATGGCGCGGTGAAAATTTCCTCCGTGGGCATATTGGCGATGAAATTCTGTCCTTTTGGAGTAATATCATTCCCGGCTTCCCAGATATGATTTTTTGGCAATTGGATTTCCAAATCCGTCCCCAGAGAATTCCGATAGCGCAAAAATTGAAATTGCCTCTCGTTCAGCCATTCGGCGCGGCGGCGCAAAATATCTAAATGCTCCCGCCAGCGTTCCACGGATTTTCCGTCGCCGGTGACGCGGATAGATTGAAAAATAGCGTCCCATAACCGATCCACAGCCGCGCCGGAATCCAGATCCGGAAAGGCTTTCTCCGCCCATGACGGGATCGGAATCGACGCGATACACCACGGGAACGCGCTGGACATTTGCAGACGGTCAAACGTTTTCAACGCCTCCCCGCTGGCCCGCTGGCTCCGGACAAGCCGATCCGGGTCCACGCCGCGCAGATTTTCCGGATCCGCGGCGGAAATCGCGAGATAGGCCGCGCCCTCTTCCGCGTGGTCATTGAAAAAACGCCGCCGCCACACGGGGACCTCGTCGAATATATCCGTCTCCGCGTGTAAATATTTTAACCTTGTCAGCGCGTCGTCGTGCCAGTTCATGACAACTTCCCGGCATTTGCGGGCATACGCTTCCTCCGCGCACAGACGGGCGAA
>CAJOQY010000300.1 GCA_905236835.1 uncultured Oscillibacter sp.
CCAGCAATCCGCCCATGACGAACCAGTTATTGTCCAAAACCGGCACATCCACGCGATCCCAATATTTCGCCTTCTCAATTTTCTGACGCAGCGCCTGTTCGTTGAACACTTCCTGAATCCGGATCACGGGCCGATCCGTGGGACACGGCAAATCCACCGTGGCGAAAATCAAATCAAATGAAGATAACAATTCCGTCGTGATATTCTGATCCGTAATTTGCGCCAGTTCCACGGAACTGTCCAGAACTTTCCGGAGCTGCGCCTCGACAAGACGCCCTGTGATCCGTCCGGGGCCGCATAACAAAGCCGCCCGGAATGGCCGGATATTTTTGTTTTCCTGTTCTTCCAGAAAAACGCCGAAATACGTCGCCAGAAAACTGCGTTCATCCGCCGTGACTTTCAATCCGTAATCGCTGTAAATCACTTTCGAGGCAATATCCGCCATGCGCCACGCCAGCGGATATTTTTCTTTTAATTCTTCCAAAAGCGGGCTTTTCAATCTGACATTGAATTTTAAGCGATTCAGCATAAACATCAGATGATATAAAAACTCCTCAATCGCTTCCGGATTTTCAAATTTAATATCCAGTTCCCGTTGAATCCGGCTGAATAATTTATCTCCCAGCGCTTTCATGCTTTCGTCAAGCTCAATCGCCTGCATATCCCGCACGTCCGCCGGGGTACGCATTCCGATTATAGGCAACAAGATAAACAGCCGCTCTTCCGCCGGAAATTCCACGCCCAGAAACCGCCCGATTCGATTGGATAGTCTGTCAATCACTTCAAATTCCGGTCTTGCCGTCAGACTATAAAATGACGCGGTCAGTTCCCCAATGGCATGATCCGTCAAAAATCTATCCAGCATGACGGTCAGAAATCGCCTGAATTCTTCCCGCGCGCTCTGTTCAAACGGACTGTCCGCGAAAGTCTCCGTCACAATCTGATCAATCTCCGGTTCCGATGGATAATCCCGATAAAGGGCGTCATACGCGCTTTCTAATATATAATGCCGTATATCGCTTTCATTGCCGCGCAGTAAAAGCCCTTTTCCGGATTTGCCGATCACCGTCAGACGAAATAATTCCAGATCCGCCCGCAGGCGTTTTAAATCATGATTCAGCGTTCCCCGGCTGATATTCATTTCATAGGCCAGATCATCCGCCAGCAACGGACCGCCCGCCCGCATAAGACGCCCAAATATATAATCCATACGTCCGCGCGGGGAATTCAGAAACTGATCCGTATTGAACAGCCGCGCGCGGACAGTCCGAAATTTTTCCGCGTCATAGATATGCAATACTAATTTTCCCTGTTCGCTGTCAATTGACGCGCAGTCTTTCAATTCCGCGTTCAACGCGTGAATATCATTCCGGACAGTCCGTTCGCTGACATCCAGACGGGAGGCCAGCGCGGCGGCGGTCAACGCGGGATTCCTGTCAAGCAGATTTAAAATGCCCGCCGCCCGGTTGTCCCCGAATAAATTGCCCGTTCCGCCCTGATTACTCAAAATCCGGCCTCCCCCTTTCCTGTTTCTCAGTCATTCTGAAAATTCATCAACGCGGGAAATATCAGCCTGAAATATTATCCTCTGGATTTGCCGCCTGAAATATTGACGGTCGTTCCGGAGAGATAGCTTGCCCGGTCAGAGACAAGGAACGCCACCAGATTTCCGACTTCGTCTAACTTGCCTTCGCGCCCCAACGGAATGACTTTCCGGTAATCCGTGGACAAGTCCTCGACCCTGACGCCCCGCGTATAGGCCAACGCGGCGTTGTAGGCGGGGGAACGCAGTCCGGTCGGCTCCATAATGCCGGGGGCGACGCCTACCACGCGGATATTATAAGGGCCAAGCTCTTTCGCCCAAGAGCGGATAAGGCTGTCTCTCGCGCCATTGGTGGCGGAGTAGGCGGACTGTCCCTGCGAACCCTCTTTTCCGGATTCGGATGACATACCGACGATCACGCCGCCGCCCTGTTTGAGCATTTGCCGCGCGCAGGCTTGCGCGCAGTAGACCATGCCCCGGACGTTAATATCAAACATCTTATTATAGGAATCGTCGTCCAGTTCATATTCGGGATGTTCGCCCTTCACGTCCACCAGCAGACGGGGCAGATTGATTCCGGCGACGTTGACCAGCGCGTCAATCTTGCCGTATTTCGCGATAACCGCGTCCGCCATAGCCTGTACGTTCTCTTTGTTGGTCACGTCGCATTTCACGCAGTATACGCCGTCGATCTCCTTTCCGGTTTCCACTGTGATGTCCGCGATGACCGGTATCGCGTCCGCCGCGTGAAGCGTCGTGACAACGTGTTTGGCAATGCCGGACGCGCCTCCCGTAACGATGACCACGCGGCCTTCCAGTCCGAGCCAACCCTGCGCCATAACTCATCTCTCCCTTGTCTTGATTTTAATCCGCTCGCTCTCCGGGGCTGATAATAATATTTTATATTATTTATATTATCAAGCATGATTTCCCGGAACTGGCGAGATTATATCAAAACAAGCGGAACAGTTTAATCCATTCTTTTTCCGGAACGCGGAAATCAATTAAAACAGCCTTTTTCCGTGAATCTGAAAAAGGCTGTTTGCGTTTATTATATTTTTTATCGCGGCATTTGGCGGATAATCCGGTCAATTTTTTTCGCGGCTTCGATAAAATCAGCCTCTTTCCATCCCTTTGTGGTCATGGCCGCCGTTCCGACGCGCACGCCGGACGCCAACTGGGGGGAACGCTTCTCATTTGGGACGCAGTTTTTATTCAGCGTGATTCCGTGCCGATCCAATTCATCCTGCACGGCTTTTCCGGTCAATCCGGTATCCGTCAGATCCAATAAAAACAAATGATTGTCCGTGCCGCCGGTAATCACATGATAGTCCATATCTAAAAAAGCGCCGCACATGGCTTTACAATTCCGGACAACCTGATGACCATATTCGACAAATTCCGGCGTCAGCGCCTCTTCGGCGGCGATTGCCTTTCCGGCGATGATATGCTGTAACGGTCCGCCCTGACAACCGGGAAATACCGCGCTGTCAATTTTTTTGGCAAGTTCCGGTCTGCCGAATATCATGCCTCCGCGCGGTCCGCGCAAAGTTTTATGCGTTGTCGTCGTGATAATATCCGCCAGTCCGAAGGGCGACGGATGATCCCCGGAGACCACAAGTCCGGCGATATGCGCCATGTCGACCATGAAATACGCGCCGACTTCCCGCGCGATTTGGGAAAATCTCTCGAAATCCAGAATCCGGCTGTAAGCCGACGCCCCGGCAAGAATCAAATCCGGCTTTTCCCGCCGCGCAAGTTCCGCGACATTGTCCATGTCAATCCGTCCGGACGCGTCCACGTCATAAAATATTATCTGATATAATTTGCCGCTGAAATTTACCGGGGAGCCGTGCGTCAAATGCGCGCCGTTATTCAAACTCATGGATAATATCTTATCCCCCGGCTTTAAAACGCTTAAATAAGCCGCCAGATTCGCCGACGATCCGCTGTGCGGCTGGACGTTGACATGATAATCCGTATGAAATACCTGTTTCCATAGATCGCAGCAATATTCTTCCAGTTCGTTGACGACTTCACAGCCGCCGTAATACCGCCCGCGATTTCCGGACGCGCGTTCCACCGGATAGCCTTCGGAATATTTATTCGTCAGACAGGATCCCACCGCCCGCAGGATATTTTCACTGACAAAATTTTCACTGGCGATTAACTCCACCGTGGAATCCTGCCGTTTCCGCTCTTTTTCAATTAAATCAAATACTTTTGATCCCATAAAATTTCCCTTTCTTGTTGTTATATTTATTATAATTATTTAATATTTTATATATTATCGCTTCGGACGCCGCATTATATAATAAATTTTTCTTCCGCACAAGTATTTTTTTTCACAAGTATTTTCGCCATACGGCGCGTATGTTTGTATACGCGGCGAAAAAATATTCCCCCTATGAGAGACCGGCGGCCTTTCACAGGGAGAAATATTTTTATTTTTATTACGCGGCGGATAAATTTTTATATTCCGCCATTACCAATAGCGATATTTAAACCAGATATTGGCGTCCACACTGCCGATCCCGGCGACATTACAGCTTTCGGAGAACTGCCACATATCAACCTGATAGCGGAAATTCGGGAACGCGCTGGAACTTCCGACGCTGGGATACTGGGGATACCATGTTAAGAAACGGGTAATCGCGCCCTGATCGTATTTGACATAGCCGACATAACGGCTTTCGTAAACCATGGGCGTATATCCGGCGGCGGCGACGCGTTCGCAGAACGCGATGGCGCACGCGGTGGCCATTTCCGCCGAAACGCCGTAAACGCGATAATTGGAATTGTTCATCTCCCAGTCATAGCACACAGGGCCGTTGATATTATAACCGGCGATACGCTGCAACACAAATTCGGCTTCTTCCAGCGCTTCTTCAATTGTAATGGCCTGCGCGAAGAAATACACGCCTGTCTGAATGCCCGCGTCCAGCGCGCCTTGGATATTCTGGCCGTAATATTCGTCCTCGATCATGCCGCCGGTGGAGTAACCGCGCGCGCCGACGCGGACAAACGCGAACTGTACGCCGTCATTTTTCGCGGCGTTCCAGTCAATGCGGCGGTTGGAACGGTTGCGGTTATTATGCGCGGAGACATCCACGCCGAATTCAGTCCCGAAGCGGCTTCCGGTATAATAAATCCGTGATCCGCTCCATTTGAAATCACTGGCGGAGACGGCGCGTTCCGGTACGCCGGGATAAATGGGAATCCGCCGGCCCTCATAGGTGAATGTGCCTTCCGTATAAGACGGCGTGTAAATATCGCTGGGCTGGAGCCGTCCGTAGGGGTTATATGGATAGACATAAGGCGTCGGGCCGGAATAAGGCGTGGGAGTCGGAGTGACTTCCTCATAATAATTTTCGTCATAGGGATGCTCGTCCGGGCTGGGAATATCCTCAATCGGCGTCACGGTAGGCGTGGGGGAATTGGCGGGCATGGGTCCATAGATCACGACTACCGGGGTAGGGGTAGGCGTCAGCGTGACGGTAGGCC
>CAJOQY010000301.1 GCA_905236835.1 uncultured Oscillibacter sp.
CGGGAGGACGCCCTCGCTGGATAAATGCCGGAACGCGCGCAGAAGCCCGTCTATAGATTCGTTGTCATAGCGGGCGACATCCAGCGTCAGCATGGATAATATATTCCGCGCCCGTCCGTGGTCATGCGTGGCGGAGACATAGCGCGAAATCAGCGGGAAAAGCTGTCCGCGCAGGAGTTTTAAATTCCCTTCCCGATCCCCGGCGGCGGCGCCGTTTTTCAATTTCGCCAGAATATCGCCCGCCTGATCGTTCCACGGCGACGGAATGGAATCCTGTATGTCCTCCGTTTCCCGGAGAATTTTCCCCTCAAGATGTTCCGTGGAGGAAAAATCGCTGTAACGGCGCAGGAAATTTAAAATCTCGGACCGAAGCAGTTCCGAACGCGTCCCGCCGTAAGCGTCCCGCAGAAGCTGGAACAGCGCGCCGGTGAATCTGGATCCGCTTTGCATTTGATTTTTTAAAAATTCCAGCAGGGCTGCCTCGTCCATTTGTAAAAATTCCATAAATTCGGCCAGTTCCCTCGCGAACCCGTCCCGGATTCCGGAGGAGATTTCGCGTCCGCTCATCTGGAGCAGGCGCATAAATGTCTCCGGAAGATTCTGGGCGGCGCGCAGACGCTGGAGGAACGTCATGTAATTCGATTCATAGCGGGCCGTGCCGGTGGAATCGCCGGTATCCTGCCGGTCCGTCCGGCTGTCGGGCCGGACGACCACTTCCGGATTGACAATATTCTGTACATTCGTATCCGTGGGCGGCGGGGTCTGGATTTTAACCGGCTGCGGCTCGTAACCGGGTACGGGATTGGTAGGTCCCAACAGGGCGGGCATACGGTTTTCTCTCCTTATACTGTTCAGATAAAAAATATCACGCGAATATTATAATTATAATAAATATATTATATTATCCATTATATCATGGAAAATATATAAATTTATATATTTTTTATATATTTTTTTAGATTGGCGAATGAAAAAAAATAGTCTGAATAAAATCCGTCTTGAAACCGCGCCGGTTTTATGATAAATTAATAATATATCACGCGCGGACAGACAGGCCGACGGCGTTCGCGGGGAATTTCGCGGTTTCGGAAAAAATTGTGAACAAACCCTTAATTCCCGCCATAAATTGCCGATATAAAATCTAAGAGACGATTTTTATGCGATTCGCCGGCGAAAGGCCGGACAGAAAGCGCAGTCCCGCGCCTGAAATCAAACGGACAGAGGTGGATGTATACCATGAGTATGAACGACATGCTGGAAGCGTACCTGTTTGAAATGCACTCGCTTTTGGAGCAGCTTGATGATCTGGTACTCGCGGCGGAACAGGCCCGTACATTTTCGCAGGACGACGTGAACGAGATTTTCCGCATCATGCACACGATCAAAGGCTCTTCCGCCATGATGGAATATAATTCCCTGATGACGATTGCCCACCGGATTGAGGACTTGTTCTTCGTGATCCGGGAAAAGACCATGGACGCGATCCCGGAAGAACAGCGCCCGGAACTGTTCGACCTGATTTTCCAGTCGATTGACTTTTTCCGGGAGGAAATCGGCAGGGTGGAAGCCAACGAACCCCTTACTACTAATATCGACACTTATATGGATAAGATTAATAGCTTCGCCAACAAAATTTCCGGCGAGGACAGCGACGAACCGGCGGAAAAAGGCGGAGAATCGGACGCGGAACCGGCGGAAGGGGAACAGGACGCCGACGCCGCCCAATACGCCAGCGCCGATTTCCCGTACACGATGCATATTTTATTCGACGAGGGCGTCGGCATGGAAAATCTGCGCGCGATGATGCTGGTCAATTCCGTGCGCGATTTCTGCGAGGAGTCGCAGTTTGATTTCTATCCCCCGGACGTGCAGTTGAATCCCGACACGGCGGCCTTTATCGTCGAACACGGCTTTTTCCTGCGCTTCAAGACGCCCCAAGACCGCGAAGAGGCCGTTCCCGCCATCCGTGACAACGGCGCCGTGAATCACTATCAGAAATTCGATTACGATCCCGCCGCCGTACAGCCTGAGAGCAATCAGGCCGCCGAAAGCGAAGCGGCCAGCGCCGCGGGCGCGCCTGAACCCGCCGGACAAACCGCGCCCGCCGGACAAGCCGCCGCGATGGATACGGCGTCCGCCGCGCGGTCAGGCGCCGGACCGTCCAACACGGCGCAGACCGCCGCCCAGCAGACCGCCGCGAAACAGGCCCATGTGAAAGAAAGCCTGATTTCCGTCGGCCTCGGCAAACTGGACGCGTTAATGGCCGTCGTCAGCGAAATCGTGATTACAGAGGCCCAAGTCACGGCGTCGCCGGATCTGCGCGGATTAAAATTAGATAACTTCACGAAAGCCGCGCGGCAGCTGCGTTCCCTGACGGATAACTTGCAGGATGTCGCCATGTCCCTGCGGATGGTCCCCGTGTCCGGCACGTTCCAGAAAATGAAACGCATTGTCCGCGACATGAGCCGCAAATTAAATAAAGACGCGAATTTGATTTTAATCGGCGAGGACACGGAAGTCGATAAAACCATCGTCGATTCGATTTCGGATCCGATTATGCACATTGTGCGCAATTCCATGGATCACGGCATAGAGGCCACGAAAGCCGAACGCATCGCCGCCGGAAAAGACCCGACAGGCAAAATCACGCTCGCGGCGCGTCAGGCCGGCAGTGAAATTATTATCGAAATCATCGACGACGGCGCGGGCGTGGACGATCAGGC
>CAJOQY010000302.1 GCA_905236835.1 uncultured Oscillibacter sp.
TTCAAGTCCTCCCGCGGCGTATTTGTCATCATTTCTTTAAACGCTTGTCTGGACATGACTTCATCGGTTTTCCGGCGCAGTTCCGCTTTGCTGTTACGGTCCGGATAAGACGTCATAATGGTCTTATAATATTTTTCAAGCGCTTCTTCTCTCCTGACGCGGGAGAGGGGAAAAATTTCCATATTCAAAAAATATACGCGTTCAGTTCATGACGGCTTTGTTATCATCCGGGAATTCATCCCATTCCGTGTCGCCCGTGTCCTCCACATATTCGGTTTCTTCCTCGTCGTATTCCCCGTCGTCCTCCGGGGAGCCTTCCACGCTTTCTTCCGGATATTCGCTTTCGTCCGCGCCGTCTTCCGGATATTCATCCGCGCTTTCGATTTCCGTTTCGGGCGGGATCGCCGGTCCCGAATCGGCGTCGGATTTGAATCCGGATTGCGTTCCGGCCTCAAATTCCTCAATCGGCGTCAGAACGGACATGGCTTTCTTGTCTAAATTTACTTTTATATCATCATCGCCGCCCGAGCCGCTTTCCGAATCGCCGTCCGCGTCCGAATTCACGGAAACAACCGCGTCCGGATCAGCCGGCGTGACGGACGGCTGCCAGCCCGTCGGCATATCCGGAATGTCATCGTCCAGCGCGATTTCTTTTAATTCTTTTTTGCTTTCATGATTCTCCGCGACAACGCCGGAATCCGGAACGGCGTCAGCCGCCGCCCCATTGGTCAGCGCCGCCGGATTCCCGTTTTCCCGCATAAAAGCCTGATATTCCGCCTCATCTTCCAGCGCGTCGGCGTATTTGCGATATTTGCCGGATAACAGGAAAGATTCTATCACGATTAAAATCAAAAGCACGACCGTCGTGCAGACCGACGCTTCCACGCCGAATTCCCCGCCGGTAAACAATTCCCGTCCTTCCCGGATCCGCGTGGTCAATACGCTTTCCCCGGAGTCAAGTCCCGATACCGGCAGGCCAAAGAAATTGCCCTGTACAAAATTCCAGATTCCGTGCCACGCGCAGCAGGTCCACAGACTTTCCGTCCGCAGAAATAACAACGCCAGAAACAAGCCAACCAGCGTGATGTTCAGCAAAGCCATGGTATTCACGCCCGGATTTCCAATATGCATCAGCGCGAAACCGACGCTGGACAGCGCGACGGGAACAATCATATTATGATTCCGCCCCATGGTCGTCAGGAAAAACCCGCGGTATAACACTTCCTCTTCCGCGCCCTGAATGATATATCCAAACAGCATTAATATTACCATACGGACCGGGATTTCTTCCGACAATTGCACGCGCCCGCCGCATAAGACCAAAATCAACGCCAGCGACGCCGAGAACGCGACAAAACCATAAATCGCCCCGCCGATATATTTCAATATCCACCAGTTTTTCCGAAATCCCATCGAACCGGCGCTCCGGCGTTCCATAAACACAACGTAGCATACGATTACAAGCGATACCAGCAGAAGCGAATAAAGCTGAATCATCATCGCGACGGGGCTTTCCTCTTCGATTAAAAACACATCCGCCGCGAAATCCATAATATCAAAATACATCGCCCGCCACATACAGAACAATACAAGATACTGCACCAGCAAAAATCCCAGAATTTCCCCGAGCAGGCTGTGCGCCAGCCCGTAAAACACCCATTTCACGCCGGAATATCCGGCCATGCGCGCTTCCGTTTCCGCGCGCGCCAGCCGGATCGGTTCCGATACCCATTTTTGATTGACCGCCGCCTTATTTTCCATATCAAAAACGTCCTTCCCGTATTTTTAAATTAATTTTTTCATTTAATTCAAATCCCGCCGATATTTTTCCGCGCTGTCCAGCAGTTCCCCCGCGCTTTTCAATAACGCCCGCGTGATTTCACTGCCGCCGCTCATGCGCGCCAGTTCCATTTCGCGCGCTTTTCGATCCAGCGCGATTACGTTCGTATACGTCCTGCCGTCCCGTTCGCCTTTCTCAACGGAAAACTGTTCGTCCGCCATCGCCGCCAATTGCGGTAAATGCGTCACGCATAACACCTGTTTATGCCGGCTGACTTGCGCCAGTTTCTCCGCGATTCTCTGCGCCGCGCGGCCTGATACGCCCGTGTCGATTTCGTCAAATACCATCGTGCCGGTTATATCCGCTTCGGATAAGACATTTTTTAACGCCAGCATGATGCGCGCCAGTTCGCCGCCCGACGCGATTTTCGCCAGCGGCTTCAAATCCTCCCCCGCGTTCGCCGACATGAGAAATTTAATTATATCACAGCCGTCCGAATCCGGTTCTTTTTCCTGAAAATCAACCGCGAACCGGACTTTTTTCATGTCTAAATCATTTAATTCTTTTAAAATTCTTTTTTCCAGTTCCCGCGCCGCCGCTTTTCTCGCCTCCGTCAGTTTTCTCCCGGATATGAAAACCAAATCAAAAATTTTTTCCCGTTCCTGTTGTAATCTTGATAATTCATCATCCGCCGTCTCTATCCTGTCCAATTCCGCGCGGCATTGTTCAAGATAATTCAGCATAGTATTGACATCCGGACCATATTTTTTTTCTAATCTATATAATAAATCCATGCGGCTTTCGGCGGCGTCGAGTTCCGCCGGGGAAAACTCGAATTCCATCCGCCGGTCCCGGATCGCTTCGCCTATGTCATCCAGTTCCAGACGCGCCTGTTCCAGCCGCCGCGACAGTTCCGCCAAATCTTCCCCGAGATCGCTGATCCCGGACATCGCGTTTTCCGCTTGCTGAATCTGACTGATGACGCCGGATATTTCATCATCGCCGTTTAAATTATAATCCGCCTGTGACAGCGCGTTTAAATATTTCTCCGCGTTTCGCAACAATCCCAGCCGCGCCGACAATTCCTCCTCTTCCCCGGGCATTAACTCCGCCCGTTCCAATTCCTGAACCTGATAATTTAAATGCTCAATCCTTCGCGCGCGTTCCGCCTCGTCCATTTGGAGATTTTGAATCTCTTTTTCCAGCCCGCGTAAAATTTTATATTTTTCCTGATAGTTTAATATCTCCTGCCGCGTATGTCCGTATTGATCCAGATATGTCCCGTGACAGGCCTCATCCAGTAATTTTTGTCCGTCATGCTGTCCGTGGATATTGACAAGATCGCCGCTGATTTTGCGCAGTAACGCCACTGTCACGGGCCGACCGTTGATCCGGCATATATTTTTTCCGCCGGAAAAAATTTCGCGCTGGATTAATATCAATCCGTCCTCGTCCGGTTCGACGCCGTTTTCGGATAATATATCCGGCGGCAAATCCGAAAACTGCGCGCTGACAAACGCCTTGTCCGCGCCGGTCCGGATCAAATCTCTGGAAGTCCGGCTGCCCAGAATCGCGCCCATAGCGTCAATCACAATCGACTTGCCCGCGCCGGTTTCGCCCGTCAAGGCGTTAAATCCCTCATGAAAATAAATATCCGTCTGTTCAATTACGGCGATATTCTCAATTCTCAGCCAATCCAGCATGAAATTATTTCACCCTTCCCGGCGTGAAATAATATATATTATATATAATATATATTATTTCATCATGATAAATGAAAAATATTTTAAAAAATCATGAAAAAATATGATTAATAATTTTTATAATTTATTTTTATAAATCAACGCGTTTCCAGCGTCTGGCGAATATCGCGGCAGAGGGCGGCGGCGGATTCGCTGTCTTTCATGGCGATAAACGCCGTGTCGTCCCCGGCGATGGAGCCAAGCATATCCGGCGGATTCATGTGATCCAGCGCGGAACACGCGCCGCTGGCAAGTCCCGGCATGGTTTTAATCACCACGAGATTTTGCGCCGAATTGATTTCAATCACGCTTTCCCGTAAAATCGTCTGTAATTTTTCGGCGAGATTGGGTCGTCCGCGCTGATCCGACACGGCGTAACGGTAGACGCCTTGTCCCGCCGGTTCTTTGATTAAACGCATTTGTTTAATATCCCGCGAAATTGTCGCCTGTGTGGAATCAATGCCCCGTTCCCGCAGGAGTTTTAAAAGCTGTTCCTGCGTTTCCACCGGCTCTTGTGTGATGATTTCCAGTATCATGGCCTGTCTGGCGTTTTTCATATTTTTCGCGTTTCCCTTCTTCCGGCTCGGCGGCCTGATATTCGCTCCGCGCTTGGGATTATAATATATTTAAATATATTTAAATTCCTGTACGCGGAAGCATTTTCCGTGCGAAAATATCACTGAATCCGCGATCCGTCAGGCGGGCCAGTTCCAGAACGTGCCGGCTTTTTTTGACCGTCACGCGATCCCCGGAATAAATCGGGAACGCCCGGCTTTCATCCACGAATAAATAAACCGGTTTGTGTCCGTTGCGTTCCAGTTCCACGGAAATCATATGTTCACCGGATAAAATATAAGACGAAAAGCGCATAGTATTATGCGCGCAGATCGGGCAGACCTGCAAAATCTGCGCCGACGGTTCTACCACCGGTCCCCCGGCGGACAACGAATAGGCCGTGGACCCGGTCGGCGTGGAGATAATCACGCCGTCCCCGGCGATTTCCGCCAGACGCTTTTGATCCGCGTAAATATTCAAATGAATCACATGGGAAATCGCGCCCTCCCGGATAACCGCGTCATTTAAGCCAAGATGATTATATACCTGCTTCCCGCCGCGCAGGACGGCCACATCCAGCATGACGCGTTTTTCCGTTTGAATCCCGGTTTTTAAATCATATAACGCGCTGAGTTCCGACGCCTCCAACTCGGCGATAAAGCCCAGCTCGCCCGTATTGACGCCCAAAACCGGCGTATGAGCCAGCGCCGCCGAACGGGCCAGATGTAAAATCGTCCCGTCGCCGCCGAATGTGATTAATAAAACCGCGTCCCGCAGTTCTTTTTGTAACGGTTTGATTTCCAGACCGTGAAAGGCGTCCCGCTTCCGTTCCCGGAACGGGGAACAGATTACCGTCTGAAAGCCGATTTCCCGCAGGATTTTTTCCGCCTCGCGGGTGGCGCGCATACCCGGATCCCGGCTTGGATTCGGGCATAAAATCACTTTTTTCGGCTCCGGCTCCACCGCGATTCCCTCCCTGTTTTTGAAGCTCTGATTTATAAAAAATTATAAAA
>CAJOQY010000303.1 GCA_905236835.1 uncultured Oscillibacter sp.
ATCGAGATGGGGCGGAAAGTCCGGGAATATGATATAGCTTTATCCGTCACGGCGATTACGGGTCTTGGCGGTCCGGATTTGTTGCGGGAACACGCGACAGAGACGGCGAAAGCGTTCAACGCCATGAATCCGGAATATATCGGCTTATTGACTTTGATGGTCGAGCCGGGGACGCCGTTGTATGATTGGGTTCAAAACGGCGAATTTCGGTTATTAAATCAAAATCAAGTATTACAGGAAACGCGGATTTTGATCGAACATCTTGACAGTCCCGGGAGCGTATTCCGGATGAATCACGCGAGCAATTATTTATCTCTGCGCGGGACTTTGAATCAGGACAAGGCCGCCATGCTGGATGAAATCCGCCGCGCCGAGGAAGATCATAATCGTCTGCGTCCGGAGGCGTGGCGGGCATTATAGATTGACAGCGATTCAGAAAAATATTGGAACGTCTCTTGACATTTTTTGCGGATTATATTATATGGATAACTGGAGAAAAGAGGCGAATTTTTGATTTTGTCACAATGATGGATGTCCGGAACGATGAAAAATTCTCAGTAGTTGTGTGGATTAAAAGACCAGCGCAAATCGCCGATAAATTCCCGGATTTCGGACCAGAGCAGAAACGCCGTGTCAATGCCGAGTTCGGCGCCGATTTTTAATTTCGTATTGATCGTGTCGGCGTCGTCGAACAACACGAAATGCGCCGCGCCGGTCTGGGCGTAATATGTTTTCTCCCCGGGGATTTGATCGTCCGGCACGGACCGCGCCGGAATCTGTTCCGTGAATGTAAAATATCTGGCGCACAGATCCGGGGAGAAAAACACGGCTTTTCCGTCGGATAAAGTCTGAAATTGTTCGGGATTTAAAATTTCTCCCTCGCCGTCCGGCGCGGGCAGACGGAAATCCATTCTCAAACGCTGAATATCCAGCGCGACGCGGTCCGCGCCTTTGGCGTTGGCGATTTCCTCTTGAAGATATTCCCGGAAATTCCCGCCGGAAACCGCCGTATTGATAAATCTCACGGCGTCGGGCGCGGCGTCGGCGTAGGAACGCGGAATATATAATTTCCGCCGCGTCTCCCGCGCCTGACGGGATAACAACGCCGTAAGCGTCCATAAATCCTCACGGGGCGGCTGTTCAAAATCCAATATCGCGCCGGTACATCCCCGGCGTCCGCATTCGCGCGTAATCGCCGATCCCAGCGAATCCGGCTGATTCACCGCGGGCGCGTCCCGGTCGCTGACGCAGATTAAGCCGCCGCGCGTCTGTAACGGGATATTTCCCCGCGACAGCGCGGAATTTTCCCCGATTTGATAGGCCGCATAGGCGAAATTTTTGAAATCCCGTCCGTTTTGAGGCGCTTGCGCCGCTTCCGGATATTCATCCGCCGTCACTAAAAAATAAACCCGCATAAAATCATTTCTCCCCGCGTCCCATGGATTCCCATGTGATTTTTTATTTTATATTTATTTATATTTATTTTATTTTCAGGAGGGCGGATTTATGTCTTTCTCCCTGATTCCGGGGCGATTGTATGAGCATTATTATAATATTACGCCGGAGATTTTGTCAGGTCTGGGAATCAGATTATTATTAAGCGATTTGGATTTTACGCTCGCGCCGAAAAAAATACGCCGTCCGGACGAAAGATTAAAATCATGGATCGCGGATTTGAAGCGGCATGATATTATTTTCATGATTGTCTCAAACAACCGGTCCGGGAAACGGGTCCGGGAATTCTGCGGGGAATTAGATATATCCTATCAAGGCCACGCGGGCAAGCCGTCCACGCGGGGATTAAAAACCGCGATGTCCCGCGCCGGTGTCGACGCCGCGCATACGGCCATGATGGGCGATAAATTATTAACGGATATATTGGCGGCCAATCGCGCCGGGGTTCTGTCCCTGATGGTCGAACCGGCGGGAGGCGCCGTGACGCTTTGGCAAAAAATTTTACACGCTTTGCAAGAGCCGTTTAAAAATATCCGCCGTCGGCGTGGGACGGCGTGAAAAAAATCTCCCCCGCCAAAAGCGGCGGGGGATTTTGATATTACTTGTCCGGATCGAACGCGCCGTAGAGATCGACGGATAATGTCTCATCGGGTCCGGAAAATTCCAGCGCGTAGGGGATGTAAATCGGCGGACTGCCGGAATCCTCCGGGAAATTACAAATAATATAGCCGTTTGAAATCTGATAAACGCCGGAATTTTCCTGTTTATGCAGCGTGTCGGTATTAAATTCATCGACGGTCAGATCATCGCGGGAAGCGCCGGAGAAAAACGCGAAATGCTCCGGCGCGGCGAACGCCACGCGATAATAAACCCCTCCGGCCTGTACGGTCCACGCCCGCCCGTTGATCCGTTCGCGGACGCGTTCGGCGGTTTCGCTGTCGGCTGGCGCGCGGCGCCGCGACTCGGCGTTGTAGCCGTCCGGATCGGCAATCGCCGCCAACTGCTGGATATTATCGCACCATGTAATATCATCCGTTGATATATACAGCGAATCAAAATCCGCCAATCCGGGCTTGATGAATTTCAGCGTTTTATTGCCGGAAAGCATATCCGCCGGAATCAGAAACGTCTCGGCGAACCAGACATATTTTCCGGGGGAGATTTCATGTAAATAATCGCTGTAATAGAAATCAGGCAGCCAGACGCACGCGCCCGGAATCCGGACGGACGGATAAATATTTTCATTATTTTCATCCGTATCTTTGCGATTTTTCCGGCTGTCGGAATCCTCAATCCGGATGGACGCGGAGCGGCTGTCCACCGATACGGGGCGGCGGTCGGCGCTGACGGAATAGCATAAATAAACCAGACGGTTGACGCTTTCCGGGTTCTCGTCATCCCGGTAAGAGTCGTCAATATACATTCCGAAGATTTCCACCGCGCCGGAGCGGAATACCTCGGCGGGTTCGGGCGTGGGACTGGGCGTAGGCGACGAAACGGGGGTACTCGTCCCTGTATGCTCTTCCGAATTCGTCCCCGCGCTTTCCCGCGCGTTTTGATTGAATCCGGGACGTTCGCGCGGCGCGGCGCACGCCGTGGCGACAAACGCGAAAATTAATAATAATAAAATCGTTTTTCTCATGGCATACCCTATAATCCTTTCGGGGAATCCAAACGTATAAAACAACAATTATATTATACATATATCCCAAGATTTGTCAATCATAAATTTTATATTTTTTA
>CAJOQY010000304.1 GCA_905236835.1 uncultured Oscillibacter sp.
TAAATTTTAATATTATATAAAATCAAAAGCCCCCGCGCAATATGGCAATTGGCGGGGGGATTTTCTCAAACCGGCTTCCCGTGATTTATCTCAGCATTTCATATAATACGGCCTTGATCGTGTGCAGTCTGTTTTCCGCCTCGTCAAACACAATCGACTGTTTCGATTCAAATACATCGTTCGTGACTTCCATGGAATCGCGTCCGAAACGCTCTCCCATTTCTTTTCCGATTTTCGTTTTTAAATCATGAAACGCGGGCAGACAGTGCATGAACCGGCATTGCGGACCGGCGTTGTCCATCAAATCTTTCGTGACCTGATACGGCGACAGCGCCTGAATGCGCTCCTCCCATACTTCCACCGGCTCCCCCATGGATACCCAGACATCCGTGTATAACACATCCGCGTTTCTCGTCGCGATTACCGGGTCTTCGCATAAATCGACAGATCCGCCCGTCGCCCGCGCGATCCCCTCGCAGGTGTGAAATAAATTCTCATCCGGCCAGTACGCTTTCGGCGCGCAGGCCGTGAATCTTAATCCCATTTTCGCGCACCCGACCATCAAACTATTCCCCATATTATACCGCGCGTCGCCAAGATATACCAGTTTGATATTTTTTAATTTCCCGAAATGCTCCCGAATCGTCATCAGATCCGCGAGTACCTGCGTGGGATGATATTCATTCGTCAATCCGTTCAATACCGGCACGCTGGAATATTTCGCCAGTTCCTCAATCCGCGCCTGTTCAAAGCCCCGATATTCGATCCCGTCATACATCCGGCTCAGGACCCGCGCCGTATCCGCGATAGATTCTTTTATCCCCAACTGGCTTCCCGCGGGGCCGATATACGTCGTACCCATGCCCAAATCACGCGCCGCGACCTCAAACGCGCACCGCGTCCGCGTGGACGTTTTCTCGAAAATCAACGCGATGTTTTTTCCGGGGAAATTCGCGTGCGGCAGTCCGGAACGCTTGCGCTCTTTCAAATCCCGCGCCGTATCCAAAAACGTCTGAATCTCCGCCGGGGTGAAATCCAGTAATTTCAAAAAATGCTTATGATTTTGCATAATATTCTTTTCTCCTCTCAGATTTATATATGATTTATATATTATTTTACAATACGCCAAGAAGGGAAAACAGCCATTCCAACAGCGAGTCGCGTAAATCGGGAAGCAGGACAATCAAAGCCGGAATCAGAAGCGCAAGCGCGACGGCAAGCGTTATTTTGATATTAATTTGTTTCGTTTCCGCTTTATTTTTCGCTATTTCTGAATGAATCCGTTTAATTTCAGCGATTGTCTGTTGATATTCCGGCGAATTGGCCGGTTTTTCCTCCGTTTTTTCCGGTTGACGCGTCGGCGGACTGTCCGGCAACGTCGGCGTGGAATAGCGCAAATGATACGCGCCGCGCGCTATACCGTCGCGCTCCGTCCGTTGGAGATAATTTGTCAATTCCTTTTCTACGTCCACATAAATTTCTTTTAACAATATTACAGGGGAAATAAAATCATCAATACCATTGAGATAGATTTCGTCTTTACGCAGGTAAAGATGTCTTAACGCGGTCTGATAGGAAATCCAGCCTTCCCGTCCGTCGGACGCGCGATAAAAAATGATTTCCTCTGTTTTCAGATTTAAATCCGACAGAATATTTTTTATAACGCCCCGAAATGTTTCCAGATACGCACGACAACCCGCGTCTCCGCTGACATATACATCCAACGCCTTGTTGTTCATCTCCGCGAGCGCCTCACAGCCGCCGCCCGGCTGACGAAACCATCCGCCGGTACGCCATACGCAGTCAAGATTTAATTCCGGGAATTTGCGGATTAACAGACGATGAATCAGATTATTCGGCAGATAGTCCCCTTTCCAGCGCAAATGCAGGGCGTTTTCTTTGGGAAACGCGTCCGCGCTGTCCGGCGGCGTCTTGTTCATTTTCACGGGGATCATCTCGGTTTTCTCTCCGCCGCCGTTTTGATAAAACTGACTGATTTCAAGAGAAATCTCAAACCGCCGCATGACATATAATATAAATTCCGTCTCCCGCTCCGAATATGTTTTATCCGGATTCATATCGCGCGGATTTGTCGTCGCCAGCGTATCCCGTATAATCTGATGGGATAAAAATCCGCTCTTCGGGGTACGCAGAATCAGGCGGTAAATGCCGTTTGTCAGCCACTCCGGATTTAACACATAGACCTGACGCAACACCACGGTATAAGGATAAGCCACGCCCAAATCCTGAAACCAGTTTAATAACTCCTCCCGCAGATTTTCCGGAATTTGATACCCGTCGCATTTTTTATGAAAATCCTCCGGATAAATATAATCTTCCGTCATATCTTCCAGTTCCCGTTTCAGCGACAGAAAACCGGCGTTTCCGTTCAGACGGCTTAAACAGCCGGGGACTTCCCGGAGAATATATTTTATCAACTGACTCACGCCGGGATCGTCGTCCGTTTTCGCGGATGTACGCAGCGTAACCCGGTAATTGGGATTGATCGCTTTCAACGCTTTTTCGTCAACGGTGACATGGGGATTCAAATCCGATTTATTCAGCGCGAGAATGACGGGACACTTCGGCGCGAATGATTTGACGGTTTCCATCCAGCGCGCCGCGACGCTGTCGATTTCGGCGTCGTCGCGGCTTTCGCAGACGACCACATAAACCGTATGCGCCGTCAGAAAACATCTGTGCATGGAGTGCATGATTTCCTGTCCGCCGAAATCGAGAAAGCGCAGAATTAAAGTTTTGTCTCCCAGCGCGGTTTGCCATTTTGTCATTTTTATTCCGTCCGTGGGGAGGGAACCCTCGACAAACGGCCTGTCCGGATGGGCGATCCGTTCAATCAGCGAACTTTTACCCGCCGCGCCGTCGCCCAGAAAAATCACTTTGCACTCGTTCGCCGAATCCAGAACGCGATCCCGGTAATACGCCTCTATCACGTCGCGGGAGCGCCCAAACAGGGCAATATCTCCCTCGTCCAGCGTCACGCCGGTCAGGTTGACGCAATTTTGAGTTTGATATTTATCATCCGTGACAAATCCAATCCTCAAGCCCAATTGTACCACGCTGTACGGGATCGCTTTCAAATGACAATTGCACAAATACAGCGCTTGCAGGTTGGACAGTTCGCCGATACTCTCCGGCAACTCCGTTATTCCCGTATCAAACAAATACAGCGA
>CAJOQY010000305.1 GCA_905236835.1 uncultured Oscillibacter sp.
ATATTCACATATTACAGATGTTCTATTTTGCTTTATAAAATATCCATCGTCTGAAATATCAGTAATACGAATATAACTTGAATAAGGAGGTTGATAAGGAATCGCGGGCGCATTAATGCCGTAAGAGAGTGAACCTATGATTATATCTTTCAGAGCGACGACTTCCCAATCTTCTGGAATTACGCCGATTTCCGTTTGTTTATATCCCGGTTTTACCAAGAAAACCCCATCCTTTCCAGATGTGTCCGGACTTTCGCCTCATAGGTGGCGGCGTCCTGTTCCAGCGCGGGCAGCGCGTTTTCATAGCGTTCCGCCAGTTCCGCCACGCGTCCCGCCATATTATGGGAAGCCGTCGCGTAAAGCGCGCGGATTCTCGCGTAAACGGACGCGAACCATTTGCGCTCGATTAAGAGGTCTTTGATTTCGTCATCCGTCAGCGCGGGATATTTTTGTAATAACAGCTGTTCCAGCGCGGCGGTCAGCTTTTTCAGCGTCTTGCCGTACTCTTTCACGTCGCCGGACAGACGCAGATAGGAGGAGAGCGCCCAGTATTCTTCCAGATTTGCGTCGCTGTTTTTCAGGCTCTTGAGACGCGCCGATACGGATTTCTCGTTGATTTTGCCTTTGTCGGTGAGAAAATCCTGTAAAAATCCGTTTTCGCCGCTCTGTTCTTCCGTCAGTTCTTCCAAACGGCGTTTGGCGTCGTCCAAGCGCGCTTGGGTCTCGTCGATTTCGCGGCGTTCGGCGGCGAAAAATGTTTCTTCCAAGAGTTTTTTGGGAATCAGTTTACCGTCCCAGCCGATGATTTTTTCTTCCAGTTCGCCGCGTTTGCTGTTGACGTATTCGATTAGATTTTCGATTTCGCGTCCGGCGGCGTAACCGTCGTATTTGAGAATCAGGGCGTCGTCCTCCATTGTTTCGCGCCAGTAAGACAAGAGGGCTTCGTATATATCGTATTTGTCGAGCAGGGTTAAATCGGAAAAGGCTTGCAGGAGCGAATCGGCGAGGGCGGCGATATATTTTTTAGCGTCCAGATTCGCGTGAATATTGCGCAATCCCGCGTTTTCGACGGCTTTCCATGTTGAGAAAGCGGCGTCGATTTGATCGGCATAGGCGGAAAATTCGGGATTGTTGTAAATTATATCGCGTATTTGTTCTTTTGGGACGTTTAAACGCGCATATCCCGGACGAAACGAGGCGAAGAGTTGAGATTTTAAGCCGGGGAATAAATCCCAGTATCGCGCCATAGAAACGGAATCAATATCTCGAATGGGAATGCCGCCGCGCAGATGGGCGTCAATATCCTGTTGATCTTCCGGCGCGGAACTGTCGATATAACGGGGGATATTTAAATTATAGCCGTTTTTCTTTTTGATTTCGTCATTGTAAACAAATCGGGCGTATTTGGGATCGTCCTCGATCCGATTGTTAAACGTATGGACGATTTTATAAATATCTTCCTCACGCAATCTATTTTTGTTGCCGTCTTTGACAAATCCGCGGCTCGCGTCGATCATGAAAATGCCTTTGCGTTCGGCGGCAAATTCTTTGTCGATTACCAGAATACAGGCGGGAATGCCGGTGCCGTAAAATAAATTGGCGGGCAGTCCGATAATGCCTTCAATCAAGCCTTTGTCAATAATCGCCTTGCGTATCGTCGCTTCGGCGTTGCCGCGAAAGAGTACGCCGTGGGGTAAAATAACCGCCGCTTTTCCGGTATTTTTTAACGATTTCAGGACGTGTAACAGCCAAGCGAAATCGCCGTTTTTTTCCGGCGGACGGTCGTCATACTCATCAAAGCGTCCGTATTCCTGTAATCCGTCCGTCCAGTTTTTCAGCGAAAACGGCGGATTGACGACGATAAAATCAAAGCGTTTTAATTTACTGTCATCTTTATCGTCTTTAAATTCCGGGTCTGAAAACGTATTGCCGGACGCGATCACGCCTTCGGCCTTGTTATGCAAAACCATATTCATTTTAGCGAGACCCGCCGTCGTGACATCTTTTTCCTGACCGTAAGGCGTAATAGAAAACGGGGCGGCGTCGGCGGCGCGAATCAACAGAGAACCGCTTCCGCAGGCGGGATCATAAACGGACCA
>CAJOQY010000306.1 GCA_905236835.1 uncultured Oscillibacter sp.
CGAATCCGGAACGAAAGGCGGGGGCCTATGGCTGAAAATAATTATATACGCGAAAGTTATTTATATCAAATTTTATGCGCTTTTTGGACGCGCTTGAAAGATTTATATCATCAAAGCGCGGTTTGTACCGGATGTCTGTTTATATTATCATGGCTCGGCGACAGAACGCGCGAAAGCGTGATCATGTCTTTTTTCAATCAAGACGGCGTTTTCGCGTCCGCGTGGAAAGACAGTTTGTTATGCCGCGCTCTGACGTGGGCTTTCAATTTACCAGCGCGCGTTCTGAATCTCTGGTATCAGGCATGGCGCGCGACGTTTGACGACAGCTTTTTCGCGCGTTTGATTTTTCAATTCGGCCACGAAACAGCCATCGCCGAAAGCTGGCTGATAATGGCGCTTTGGGTAATCCCATATGCCGCGTGGAACAACGCTTATTCTTTGGCCGCGTTTTTATTTTTATTATTATTATTTTACGCCGGAGCTATGCGGCGTGAAAATTTTAAAATCCATCTGGAATCCATAGGTTTTTATCCGACCGCGTTTTTTATATTAATTTTTATCGCGGCGGCGTGGTCTTATCAGTCCAATCTCTCATGGAGATTTTTAATTTATCACATATCCGCCGCGCTTTGCGTGATTGTCACCGTCAGCGCCGCGCGGAACGCGTATGATCTGAAACGCTTATGCGGCGGGGCTTTGTTCGTGACCGCCGTCTCGTCCGGATACGCGTTCTTCCAGCGCGTTCACGGCGTGGCGATTAATCGCGCCTATGTGGATTTGAATTTAAATCCTGATATGCCGGGGCGCGTCGATTCTTTTTATGACAATCCCAATACGTTCGGGGCCGTGCTTGTGATGTTGCTGCCCCTGACGCTGGCGTTGGCGTTATGCGCGAAAAAATTAATCATCCGCCTTTTGGCGTGGTGCGTGTGGCTGGCCGGCGTGATCGCTCTTGTCATGACATATTCCCGCGCCGGATATATCGGCTTCGCGTTGTCTGTGATGATTATAATTTTATTATTAAAGCCGGATTTGATTCCCGTTTTAATCGCGCTGTGCGTGTTCGCGATACCGTTCCTGCCGTCCGCCGTCTGGACGCGGATTCTCACGATTACAAACTTTTCAGATACGACGACTTCCAGCCGCTTCCCGTTATATCAAACCGCCCTGCGCGTGATCCGCCGTTCGCCCGTAACGGGCGCGGGACTCGGCATCGACGCCGTTCAGCAATATGTCAAAGATTATAATCTTTATCGCGGCGCGGCGGTGTTTGTCCATTCGCATAATTTATATCTGCAAATCTGGCTGGAAACCGGTCTTTTTGGGATTATTATTTTTCTCGCCGCGCTGTTCCGGAATATAAAAACCGGGATTCAAACCGTCCGGCGTTCCGCGCCGTCAGCGTCGCGCGTGATTACCTGCGCGGCGTCCGCCGGATTGTGCGGGATCGCTATGTGCGGCATGGCGGATTATATCTGGCATTATCCGCGTGTGATGTGTATTTTCTGGTTTTTATTCGCCGTGTCTCTGGCGGGAGTTAAAATCAACCGTCAGGAAAACGCGTGATTGATATATTTTTATATATTTTATAATTTATTTTATATTTAAGGCGATGAATTTTAACATGAGCAATCAAATCACAGGAGATATAAACCCGGACGCGCTTCCGGAGACGGAAAAATTATATTATCAGGATTCGTTTTTAAAAGAATTTACGGCGCACGTTTTATTCTGCGAACGCCATCCCGTCAATATGGACGCTTGGCGCGTGGTATTGGACAGGACCGCGTTTTATCCCGAGGGCGGCGGACAGCCCGCCGATCACGGCGTATTGGAGATTGCCGCCGTCACGGACGCTCAGGAAGAAAACGGCGTGATTTATCACACCTGCGACCGGCCTTTCAAAGTCGGCCAGACCGTGACGGGCCGCGTCAACTGGACCCGGAGATTTGACCATATGCAGCAGCATTCCGGCGAGCATATTATTTCCGGCATTTTATGCGATACGTTTCAATGCGATAACGTGGGATTTCATCTTGGATCCAGAACCGTCACGATTGATTATAACGCGCCGATTACATGGCGTCAGGCCCTGACAGCCGAACGCAAGGCGAATCAAATTATCTGGGAAGATCGCGGCGTGGAAATCACTTGGCCGGACAAAGAGGAATTGGCCGTGTTACATTATCGAAGCAAAAAAGAGATTGACAAAAACGTCAGAATCGTCACGTTTCCGGAGGCGGACCGGTGCGCCTGCTGCGGTACGCACGTCAAACGCGCCGGACAGGTGGGATTGGTCAAGATTTTATCCTGTCAGAAATTCCATGAAGGCACGCGTCTGGAGTTATTATGCGGCAAACGCGCGTTTGATTATCTCGCGTCGTCTTATGAACAGGACAAAGGAATCGGGCAATTGCTATCCGTCAAACCGGAAGAGACGCTTGGAGCCGTGCGAAAATTAAAATCCGACATGAACGCCGCGCAGGAACGCGCCGCCGCGCTGGAAGAAACGGTATTTTCTTTCATCGCCCGGACACAGCGTGACAAAGGCGATGTATTAATTTTTCAGGATTCCATGAATCCGGACAGCGTCAGGCGTCTGGCCGACGCCGTGGCGCGTGAGTGCGGCGGGATCGCGGCTGTTTTCTCAAAACAGGAATCGCGGGAACACGAGAATTATTTTCTTTACGCGCTTGTCCGCGCCGACGGCGGGGAAATCCCCGTAAAAGATTTAAATCAAGCGCTTGACGGACGCGGCGGCGGGCGAAACGGTTTCGCGCAGGGCGGCGTTTACGCGCCCCGGGATGAAATTCAGGCGTTTTTTGAACAGCGTTATATTAATATTAATATCACATAATCCGCCGGACAGGGGTGGTTTCATGATGATTCTCGCGGCTGTGGATGACAGCAACGGCATGATGTTTAACAAACGGCGTCAAAGTCAGGATAAGATTTTACGGGAATATATATTAACAATGGCGCGGGGAAAACGTCTTTGGATGAGTGATTATACCGGAAAGCAATTCGCGGCAATCAATCAAAATATCAATCAGGCGGCGATCCGGATTGATAATGACTTTCTGGACAAGGCCGGACCCGGAGAATATTGCTTGATAGAAAATCATCATGTCTCGGCGTATCTGGATCAGATCGAACGCGTGATTTTATTCAAATGGAACAGGGCGTATCCGGGGGATTTCTTTTTTGATCTGGATTTATCCGCGCCGAAATGGATTTTAAAAGAATCGGAAGATTTTCCGGGATTTTCTCATGAGAAAATCACAAAGGAGGTTTATGTCCATGAATCGTGACGCAATCGGGGATTATATATCCGCGATCAAAATAAAATTTCGCGTGTCGCCGTTGATACTGGCGCTGCTTTTATGCGTTTCTCTGGCGGGATGTGAGATTGAAATTACGCCTGTCGACGAGAATCCGGATGAAGTAATCATCACGGAACCGGATGAAATTCCGGAATACAGCGGCGCGGCCTATGTCGCGCTGAATGATAATATCCCGTTATTTGATGAGGATGATTATACGACGGAATCATTTGAGACTTACAGCGATTTGGATTCGCTGGGACGGTGCGGCGTCGCGTATGCCAATATCGGATTGGATTTAATGCCCACGGAGGCGCGCGGTTCTATCAGTCAGGTCAAGCCGTCCGGATGGCAAACGGCGAAATATGACATTGTCGACGGAAAATATTTATATAATAGATGCCATTTGATCGGATACCAGCTCACGGCGGAAAACGCCAACCGGCAAAATTTAATCACGGGGACAAGATATTTAAACGTCACTGGAATGCTGCCGTTTGAGAATCTGACGGCGGATTATATCAAAGAAACCGGGAATCATGTATTATACCGCGTGACGCCGATTTTTGAGGATAATAATTTAATCGCCAGCGGGGTGCGGATGGAGGCGCGATCCGTGGAGGACGACGGCGAAGGCGTATTATTTCATATATATTGCTATAACGTCCAGCCGGGGATTGAGATTGATTACGCCACGGGGGAAAGCCGTCTGGCCGGGGAAAGCGTGAATAATCAGGAGGAATCAGAAGAATCGACGGTTTATATTTTAAATACCAGTACGATGAAATTTCATCTTCCCGCCTGTTCCAGCGCGATTAACATGAAAGCGCAATACCGTCAGGAATACGCGGGCGACAGGGAAAATTTAATCGCCGAGGGCTATGAACCTTGCAAACGCTGTCATCCGTGAAAATATATTTATAATAATATATTTATCCATGCAAAAATAATAAATAAAAAAAATATATATAAATTATAGAATTAATTAAAAACGCAAAGGAGAGATGTCAGGTTATGCCGCGTTCGCCGCGCCGCGCCGCGTCCCCGATCCGCCGGACGCGGTTGTTGATGTCGTTAGATTTTTTCCTGTCGCTTCTGATTTCCGGTCTGATAACCGGGCTTGTCCTCTGGTGTCAGCCGTTTGATTTCGCCGCGCTCGCGGCGAGATTTCTGGAAAAGCCGGGTTTGATAATCTTAAATTTTCTGCCGGTGGTTTTATTATTATGGCTTGCGATGTTCGTATTCCGGAATCTTTTTTTCGCCGCCGCTCTGGTGAATTTAATTTTATCCGTTTTATCCGTCGCGAACCGGCTGAAAATCCAACTTCGGGACGAGCCTGTCTTTCCGCGTGATCTGGCGTTGCTGAAAGAAGCGGGCAGCGCTGTCAGCGGCTACGCGATTCAGATTCCGTGGGATATTTTCATCATTATCGTTTCTGTCAGCGCGTTGTTTCTGTTGATTGGCATGCGCTTTCCCGCGTTCCCGGAGCGATTGCGGGATACGCCAAAACGCGCGTTTGGCGCGGTTTTATGCGCGGCGTCGCTTTGGATTCTGACCGTTACCGTTATGAAGTCCGACAGGATATATGATTATAATACGCTGGATGTATCTATACAGGAACGACTTTCCGTGGTATTCAACGAAAACGGATTTATTTATAATTTTTTTCATCAGTTCACGAAATATCAGATAGACCGTCCGCCGGGATACAGCCGGACACAGGCGGCGGCATGGGACAGCGCCGCGCCAAATTATCCGGCAATCGGCGAAAATAAGCCTGTCAGCGTAATTTTCGTGATGAATGAGGCGTTTTCGGATATTACGGACAATCCCGTTTTTGATTTCGCGCCGGAAGATGACCCGTTATCCAATCTGCACGCGATACAATCGGATCCCCACGCGATTTCCCTGCGCTGCGTCGTTCCCGGATTCGCGGGCGGCACGGCCAACACGGAATTTGATATTTGCACCGGGATTCAGACAAACGCGTTAAGTTCCTCCACAACGTCGGCCATGCGTACTGTCAATCGTAATCTTGACAGTTTATTCCGGATTTTTCATCGGGACGGTTATCAAACCGCGTTTTATCATCCCGGCGACAATTGGTTTTACAATCGGGAAAACGTCTATCGCTGGTTCGGCGCGGATGAGACGGTTTTTATTAATCAAATGGACGCGCCGGAATATAAAGGCCGCTGGGTAACGGACGATTATTTCTCCGGTGTGATTGAACGGGCATTTGACGACGCGTCACAGGCGGACAAACCGTTGTTTTTATACGCCACGACGATTCAAAATCATATGTCGTATTATTATAATAAATATAACGATGATTATATTTATCCGCCGGTGTCGTCGCGCGTCCCGGTTTCGGACGCCGTCCGGGAGATTCTGGAAGTCTATACCGAAGGCATACGGGACGCTGACGCGATGCTTGGACGATTGCGGGATGATCTTGTCTCCCGTCCGGAGCCGGTATTGCTGGTATTTTTCGGGGATCATCTGCCGTATCTTGGCGACTGCTATGACGCGCTTGGCATTACGCGGGATATGGAAGCCGACGCTTTCGCGGCCTATGAGACGCCGTGCGTAATCTGGGCGAATGACGCCGCTTTTGATTTATTAAACTGGAATCCCGATACAATCAAGAGCGATCTGGGACTGCCGGAAAACGGAAAACTGTCGGCGGCGTTTCTGGGCGCGATGATATTGGAATTGACAGGCCGGGGATATATTGATTCATGGACGGAGTTTTTAAATCTTCTGCGCCGTCAGTGTCCGGTCATCCAGAGAAATTTATATATGCTCCCGGACGGGACTGTTTTTGACGAAAATCATCCGGAAGCGATTCAAAATTTAGACGCCGTTATGAACAATATCCGAAAATGGCGGCAATGGAGTTATTATAAATTAACGCGGAAAGAAATATTAAATTAAAAAATCCCTCCTGTCTATGGGGGGATTTTTATATTATTTATATTATTTTATATTATATCATGACGGGAAATTCAAATCCCGCGGAGTAAGCGGGTCTTGATAGGGATTCAAATGTCCGTTGATAACGGATAGAGCCGCCTCCGGATCGGGATAAATAAACGGGGATTTCCATTCGCCCTCCAGCGTGGAAAAACTGACGCCGTCCGCGCCGATTTCCCACGCTTTCCCCGCCAGCCACGTCAAATTGCCGAATGACAAGCCGGTTTTGACATATTTCTGGAATATCCGGGCGAAACTGTTGATTTTAAAAAGATTGACCGGGGATAAAATTTTTTTCGCGACGGCTTTTAAAAATTTCTGTTGCGTCTCAATCCGGCCAATATCCTGCGTAATATAGCCGGATCCGTCGTTGTTATGCCGGAAGCGGACGACTTTCAACGCCGTTGCGCCGTCCAAATGTTGAAATCCGGCGGGAATATGAATCTCAAGATTTTGCGCGGGGTCATCGTAATCCATATCAAGCGGGACATCGAAATCCACCCCGCCGAGAGCGTCAATCAAAGCGGCGAAACCGGCCAGATTAATTTCTATCGTAAAATCCACGGGAATTCCCATTTGATCGGAAATCGTCCGGGCCAATAATTCCGTGCCGCCGGATTTATAGGCCGCGTTGATTTTATGGGCTTTGCCGTTGACAATCGCTTTCGTATCGCGCGGGACGCTCAGGCCGTAAATTTGTTTTCCCGCCGTGTCCAGAGACGCGATGATAATCGTATCGCTTCCGCCGTTGCCGTCGTCCACGCCGGAGAGTAAAAACGTAAAAAATCCGTCCTTGCGCGGTTTTATATCCGATTGTATCTCCGGCATATCCGGGGAAGATCCGGAATGAAAATCAAAATCAGAATCAAGATCGGGATCAGGATCAGGATCAAGACGCAAAGCGGGATTGGAATCGGAATGAAGATTAGAATTAGAATCAAAATCAGGCGTCCGGTTCTGTCCGGGGCGGACCGCCAGCGGCTCCGGAATTTCCGGGGCTTGGAAAATCAGCCCCTCGGCGGCGCGAAAGGCGATTAAAGCCAGCGCGACCACGACAAGCAGACGGACAACCGCGCCGGGCAGACGCCGCCATAAGACAGCGCGCCTTGTCCGCGCGGAACGACGGCGCGCCGGATGACGATTTTGACGCGCGGCCAGAACCCGATCCCGCCGCGTGTTTCTTTGATAATATTCATTATCCCGGCGCGTATATTCCCGCCGCGTATCCCGGCGCGCATATTCCCGCCGGGATTTCTCGCTTGCGTATTCCTCGTCCTTCCGTGTACGGTTTTGCCGTGTCCGCTTCCGCTCGGGACTGTAAAGGCGTTTCCGCTGACGCCGTATTATATGATGATTGGCGGACATCCGGCGTTCCCCCTCCCCCGCTTTTTTCTTTCCGTCATGTATATTGATTGAATATTTTTATTATAACCCGCGTTCCGACAAAATACAAGTAAAAAACTGGAAAAAAACGGGTAAAAATCCCGCCCCGCAAGGCGGATTTTCCCGTCAATTCGCGAATTATAAATGATGAATGATAATATTTATCAATAATATTACGCGCTTTATTCGTCGCGCCGCGCGCTATACGCCGCGATATTTCCGGCGGGTGGCGATGCCGCCCCGGATGTGCCGCTGAGCCTTGTTGATTTCCAGTATTTCTTTGACTTGAAGATACAACGGGCGATTGAATTTTTCCAGCCGTTCCGCGATGTCTTTATGTACGGTCGATTTGCTGACGGCGAATTTTTTCGCGGCGGCGCGGACCGTCGTCCGGTTTTCTATCATGTAAAGGGCCAGACGCTCCGCCCGCTCTTCCATATTCTCTTTCAATACAAACACTCCCTGCCATTTGCTGGTTTCAGCTTATGCGGCGGGAGTTTCAAATATGATTCGCTGATGAAAATTAGCGGCGGGACGGATGTTCCGTCCGCGAATGGATCGGCGTAAAAAACGGGCCTCCCGGATGGTTTGTCCGGGGGGCTTCGCGCGTGATTGTTTCATATTCGCGTGTTTGGCGTGTATATATCACGCGTTTTTCGCCAGACGCGTCAATTCGGTAAACGCGGCGGGATCCGCGATGGCGATTTCCGAGAGCATTTTGCGGTTGATTTCAATACCGGCTGTTTTCAGTCCGTGCATAAAGGTGGAATAATTCATGCCGTTGAGTTTGCACGCGGCGGAAATACGGGTAATCCACAGGGACCGGAAATCCCGTTTTTTAAGTTTGCGGCCTGTATAAGCGTATTGGAGGGATTTCATCACCGCCTGATTGGCGACGCGGAAATGTTTGGACTTCGCGCCCCAATAGCCTTTGGCCAGTTTCAGGATTTTATTTCTTCTTTTGCGCGTCATCATCGCGCCTTTCACTCTTGCCATAGCAAACGCCTGCTTCAAAAAACGTAGTCAAACAATATCAAAGCTATTCCGTGAATACGTTTTTGATTTTTCTCGCTTCATCCTGTCCCGTTTCC
>CAJOQY010000307.1 GCA_905236835.1 uncultured Oscillibacter sp.
GGGTCCGGACCGGTTAATCTTATCACGGACATCGGCCATTTGACAAGTCCTGTTTTTATATCCTCAAATCCGGGGATTGTAAAATATTTTTCGACTTCCGCCCGTTCCATTGGGAATATATAACGCCCGCCCTGATAATGATCATGGCTTAACACGCTTCCGCCGACAATCGGCAGATCGGCGTTGGAGCCTATAAAATAATGCGGGAATTGCGTCACGAAATCCAGCAAATTTCCGAAAACCTGTTCATCAATTCTCATGGGAATGTGTTCGCGGTTTAATACAATGCAATGCTCGTTGTAATATACATACGGGCTGTATTGCAGGAAAAAGTCAGAATGATTTAATTGAATAGGGATAATGCGATGATTCTGCCGCGCGGGATGGTTGAAATGACCGGCGTAACCCTCATTCTCGGCGCATAATAAGCATTTCGGATAACCCGCGCTTTTCGCTTTCCCGGCGGCGGCAATCGCTTTCGGGTCTTTCTCCGGTTTGGATAAATTCACGCTAATATCTAATATACCATATTCCGTATCCGTTGTCCAGCGCTGATCTTTGGCGATTCTGTCGCGGCGGATATAATTCGTGTCGCCGGAAAATTGATAATACCAGTCTGTCGCGGTTTGGGGGGACTGTTGATATAATTCATGAAATTTTTTGATAATTTCATCCGGACGCGGGATTAATACGCCGATGATTTTCGTATCCAGCAAATCGAAATACGCGGCGGAATCGCCGTCGATGACGCCGCGCTGATAGGCGTCGGCGCAGAGAGCCTCTAAAATCTCATGAAGCGGCGGCAACTCGTCCGGGAGATTCTCACGCGGGATCAAACCGTCAAATCCATGTAAATCCAGCGCCTCTAAAATCCGGTTCGCGGCCCAGATTCGATCCGCGTCCGTAATCCAGCCTTTTTGAACGGCGTATTCTATCAATTGGGAGATGAACAATCGCATAAATCATCAATCCTCGCCAAAATATATAATTTTATTCGACAATCGCGCAGCCGCCGACAGGGCGTATATACGTCACGCGGCACGCGCCGGGATATAACAACGCGTCCATACCCGCGCGGAAATCCTCTACCATATCCAATGGGACAAAGGCTTGAATGGTCCCGGCGAATCCGCCGCCGTGGACGCGCCGCGCCCCGCGTCCGTTGAGATAATATCCCGCCATCGCCAGCGCGACGGCCACCGGCTGATATTTCGGATTTCGATAAGTATCCACGTTTTGCAGATACATATATGACGAATGCCCGGACGAACTGACAAGACGTAAAAACTTGTCAAAATCGTTATGCTCTAACGCGGCGACTTGTTGTTCTACGCGGCGGCAGTCGGTAAAATAGTGAATCGCCCGCATAACGGCCCGATCCCCTAATTTTTCGCGCAGTTCCGGGACGGATTGATAAAATTGCTTCTGATCCACCTCGCACAGGACGTTTTTTCCGAACGCGTTGGCCACAGCCCGCATCTCAATCGGAATCGCGGCGTAATCGTCCGTCAGATCCGCGTGGTCCGCGCCCGTGTCGATGATACATAACGCATATCCCGCCGACGCGAAATCAAAACTCACCGGATGGACTTCCGGCTGATCTTCTTTCCGGAAATCAATCGAGACGACGCCGCCGATGGCGCAGCCCATTTGATCCATTAAGCCGGACGGTTTGCCGAAATAGATATTTTCCGCGTACTGTCCGATTTGCGCGATTTGAATTTGAGACAGTCCGCCGCCGCAGAACAGGCCGTTGATAATATTGCCGATTAAGACCTCGAAACACGCGGATGAGGATAGACCCGAACCGCCGGGAACGTCGGAGATGATATAAGCGTCAAATCCTGAGATTGGATAATCTTCCGCGATTTTGGCTAAAATCCCGCGAATCAAAGATTTCGTCGTGTTTTTCTCGGATTCTATCGGCGACAATTCGCCGGAGTCAATTTCCGTCATGCCGAAGCCCTCGGAATAGATTTTTACTTGTTTTGTCCCGTTGGGCGCGGCGCACGCCAGCGCGTCCAGATCGACGGAGCCTGTCAGGACTTCCCCTCTCTGGTGGTCCGTGTGATTGCCGCCGATTTCCGTGCGTCCCGGCGCGGAATAAACCGCGACTTGCGCGTTTTCATCGGCGTTAAAATATTTCATAAAGCCGTCGCATACATGGGAAACGCGATCTTTAAAGGGCTGAATGGATTCCACCGGACGGCAGTATAAACGTGATAAAAAGAAATTCCATCCGCCGCCCGCGAGTTCCTGTTTGATTTCATGAATGGTTTTCATGCGCGCCGCCTCTCTTTCACGACGTTTTTATTATTTTTATTTTTATTATATTTTACGCGTCCGCGTCCCGGTATCCGTTGGGATTTTTGCTCTGCCAGCGCCACACATCGTCGCACATTTCCTGAATGCCCTTTTCAGCCGTCCAGCCAAGCGATTCTTTGGCGAATGACGGGTCCGCCCAGAACGCGGGCAGATCCCCGGCGCGGCGCGGCGCGAACTCATACGGCAACTCGCGTCCGCAGGATTTCGAGAACGCCTTGACCATTTCTAATACGCTGGTTCCCTTGCCGGTCCCAAGATTGCAAATAAATAAGCCGCAGTTTTGCTCAATCTTTTTTAACGCCGCCACATGGCCTTTGGCCAGATCGACCACATGAATATAATCTCTCAGACAAGTGCCGTCGGGCGTGTCGTAATCGTTGCCGAAAATATGAATCACAGGCAGTTTGCCGACGGCCACCCGCGCGACGTAAGGCACTAAATTATTGGGAATCCCGGTCGGATCCTCGCCGATTTCGCCGCTTTCATGCGCCCCCACGGGATTGAAATATCTCAATAATACGGCGTTAAAGCCCGGTATGGCTTTCACGGCGTCTTTTAAAATATATTCAATCATCAGTTTCGTGTTGCCATACGGACTGGAAGTCACACGGGATACGGGCGTGTGTTCGTTATACGGCACAGACGCCTCCGCCCCGTAAACCGTCGCCGACGACGAGAATATAAAATTCTTGACATCGTGTTTTTTCATCGCCGCCAGCAAAGAAAGCGTACTGCCCAGATTGTTTTGATAATACTCAATCGGGATTTGCACGCTTTCGCCGACGGCTTTCAGGCCGGCGAAGTGCATCACGGCGTCGATTTGATATTTTTCAAACAATTTTTCCGTGGCGTCTTTGTCCGTGAAATCAATCTCCTCAAAGGGGAAATTCACGCCGCATAATTTCCGCACGCGGCGGATCGCCTCCATGGACGAGTTTACAAAATTATCCGCGCCGATAATGTCATAACCGGCGTTGACCAGTTCAATACAGGTATGAGAGCCGATATAACCGGCGGCCCCTGTCACCAGAATTTTCATAGCGTTTCCCTCCATGGATGGATTGATTAAATTGGCTGACATGATTTTTTCCCAATGAAAATAAAATTATTTTCTTTTATTTGTACAGTATAACGGAAATCAAATCAACAGTCAAGACATGAATGATAATTTTATTATGCCCTATGTGTGAAATTTCCCGGCGCGGCGTGTCGTTTTGTCATATCCCGGAAACCGCGAATCAAAATCCCCGCCTTTCCGGACGGGGATTTTGATAATTTTATAATATAATTTTATATTTTTGATTGAAATAAAATCACGGATTGCGCAAAATGACCTGATCGCGGACTTTGTAATCGCTTGTGGCCTCGTATTGGCTGTCGATCAAATTGCCGTTGCCGTCGTAAATATTGCGATACGTCCGGTATTTGTAGCCCGTGTAGGGCGTGACGGAGACTTTGCTGGTCCCCTTCGGCAAAGATGTATCTGTTTTATAAACCGTTTTCCACGGGGTTGTGCCGAGAAATTCGTTGGTAACTTCCACATGGGTGTCATCGGTTTTGGTTCCGTAAAGCGTGACGGTCAAATATCCGTTGGATGAATTATAAGAAGTTTTGATTTTAACAGGATAAGAAGTGTTATTCGTGAATTTATAATCCGGGCCGCCCCAAGAAACTGTCGCGTCCATGCCGGCGGGGATATACGCGGGGACATAGCGATGGGCGTAGCGTTCCGTGATTTGCATATTAGAACGCAGAGAGGCCAGATAAAGCGTGGAAGAGGGCTGACAGACGCCGCCGCCGACTTCGTTGACGGTCTGTCCCTGCACATAGGCGGGGGCTTCTTTATAGCCTTTGGCTTTCGTGCGCTGTCCGACGACGCCGTTATAAGAGAACACTTCGCCCGCGTTCAAGACGTAATTATTAAACGACGACGCGGCCAGTTTGACGTTGCTGACGCGCGCGGCGGAGCCGGAGACATGGGTGCTGGCGCTTCCCAGCACGTCCCGGAACAATACGGCCCGCATTTGATCGGCTGAAATCGCGGGTTCGTCGCGGGTGACGTTGAATTGCAGCGTCTCGCCCTGCGCGGCGGCGTCCATGGCGTCCTGCACCGTCGGGACGTTGAAATCCACGCCGCGCTCTCCTTCCATGACGGACTGCGACGCGCGGTCAAAATACGCGTTCCGGGTGGGCAGATAAACCGCGTCATGGATCTGCTGCGCCGTGACGACAGGCCGGTTCAGCGTCATATAAGGCACGTCCATGGAGAAATCCGGCGCGTTGTCCAGAACATGCTCCAAACGGTCCACGACATCGGACGGATTGACCCAGCGTCCGTCCGTGGAAAGGGTAATCGTTAAAACGTCCTCCTCGCGCGAAAACGTCGTTTCCGTCACGGGATAGCTGAGATCCCATTCGGCTTTGGCGGCGCATTCGCCCGCTTTTTCGCTGTTCAGGGAAAACGTCGGATGATATTCTTTTTCGCCCTCTCCCGTGAGATAACGCCATCCAAGCGTGTAAAATTCCGGCTCCGTGACGTTCATGTCATAGGCTTTCTGGGCAATCGCGCGGAAATCCGGGTGGAAATCCAGATCCGCGAACGAAAATGACATATCCGGTTCCGCGCCGCGTTCGCCGGGTTTGCCGTCGCGGTTATATAAATAAATATCCAGACTGGAATCCGCGATGAGACTTTCCAGTTTGGCGGTGGCTTCCTCCACGGTCAGGCCGCCCAGATCCTGCCCCAAAACCACAATGCCCGGCCATATGTCCGGACTGTTGGCCGTATACAGACAGAGCAGATAATATCCGCCCGCCGCCAGCGCCGTTGAAATCACGACAGCCAGCAGGAAAGTGCGCAGGACGGTCAGCACGACGCGGCCCACGCGGTGTTCATTTTCTAACGGCGCGGACATCCCGTTTCCGGATACGCCGTCAGGCCCGATCGCCGCGGACAAGGAATTATTCATAAACAAAGCCTCCTGATGTTGAGCGTTTCCGCGCGAAACGCGAAAAACCGCGTAAGCCCGGTATCGCGGCGCGGCCCGAACGCGAAAACGCGTAAAAATACGGATTTTATATCATTTTTATCGCATAAAATATATTATAATATTTATTATATTTAAAAATGATTCAAAAATATGAAAAAAGCGTTAAAAATTTATGAAAAATCATATCGACGACGCGGAAAAGCGGAACGCCCGCGATAGACTGAACTATTATAGCACAGGCGTTCCGGAATGGATATTACATTTTTATTACAATTTGGTAACAATAAAAAACAAAATAAACAAGCCAATCAACAACCGGCGTCAGCGGTCAAACGACGGATTGAATAAATAAATATTTTTCGCGTTCATTTTCTCTTTCGCCAATTGCAAACCCTCGCCGAAGCGGGCAATTTAAGCGCCGCCCCCGGACCCCCGAAGTCTTGATTTTTTGGTCATTTTGCACAAAGAAAAACATAATATATCATCGAAGCAAATTTTATGCACATTGTACACAAATCTGTTGAAACGCCCTTGACTTTCGCGTGAGAAATCGTATAATTTCCCATAATCGTTCCTCCGTCTCTTTCAAGGGTGAGGGCGGAAGAAAGAGAACTCCGTCCATCCGCACAAGCGGAAATTCGTGTCCGAAAAAGAGCCTTTATCGGGAGCGTAAAAAGTATCGCGAAAAGAAAACTTAAAAAATCCTTCGCAATCTTTGATTTCGGATATTGAGTGTTTGTAAAATACTAACGGGTGATATTTATGCGGGATGGAATGATTTAGGAGGCAACGATTGTGATTACGCTTGATTTGGACAACGCGACCGATGAGGCCATTTAC
>CAJOQY010000308.1 GCA_905236835.1 uncultured Oscillibacter sp.
GGCGACGCGTTGACGCCGGTTTCCCCGGATGAGGCGGAAACAGGTCCGGAACAGGACCCGAATCAGGGCGGCATGGGGGCGACGGCGGCGCCGTCCGGCTATTATATGGAAATCTCATCGACAAAATGCTCCGTGGGCAATTCCATCACGCTTTATACGGAGTTTACCAATACGACCGCCGCGTATCTCGCCATTTGGAATCGGACAAGCGGAAGAACGGATTATTACTCGATTAAAGCCTATACAAGATATAGCGTCAGATTTAACGCCGGGGGAAATTACGGGCTCTATCTGGTATTATATAACGGCTACGGCAGTTACAACGGTTCCTATTATAACGGCATGACGCTGTATGTCAGCGTGAAACAGGCGCCTTTGCCGTATTTCATGAGCATATCCAAAACAAGCGCGGCGGCGGGAGAGACCGTCACGCTGCGGATTGATCGAAAAAACGCGGATCGCGCCCGTCTGGTGATTACCAGCGACGGAAAAACGCTTTTTTCCAATTATGTAGGCGATTCGTATAGTTGCAGTTTTAACGGCGCGGGTCGGGTCGCGTTTTATTTAATCACGGAAAACGCCTATGGGACTTATGACGGCAGTAAACACGACGGCATGACGCTGTATTGCACGATTCAGAATCCCGCGCCGACCGCTTATTCATGGAATTTAACCGGATCGTCCCGGATTGACCGGAACGGTACCGCCTCGATTCGCGTCAACAGCCTCGGCAACGCCACACAGGCCACTGTCATCGTGGAACATTCCGGTCAGATTATCGGGCAGGCGTCTTTCTCATCCGCTCCAATGGATATTAGCTATAAGCCCAACGGAAAAACCGGGACGTTTACGTTCTATCTGATTACGAAAAATAATTACGGAACGTATAACGGACGCAATCACGGACAGACCATCAATGTCACTTCCACTGGCGCCGCGAGCGATTACTGGATGAGTATCAGCCGGACAAGCTGTTCCATGGGTGATCAACTCAGTTTTTCCATTGATCCCAAAGACGCCCAGTATTTTTACTTTGTAATCGAGCGGAACGGTTCGATTATCTATCAGCATAATCACGGACTTGCGCGGAAATTGACGTACAGACCCAACGCGGAGGGGAATTATCGCTTTTATTTAATCACTTATAATAATTATGGCAGTTTCCACGGCGGCAATACGGACGGATATTCCCTTTCTTGTCAGGTCGGCGGCTCCAATCAGAGCGCTTTCAACGTCTCGTCGGACGGATATAAAATCCGCAATTCGAGCGCGGATTTGGGCTATAGTTACGGGGACAAGATTTCTCTGGAATCTTATCAAGCCGTGTTCCCCAATCAGAACGCGTATAATTTATGGCTGCAAGACGGCGCATGGGGCGGCTCCTGCTTCGGATTCGCCTCAACCGCGGCGTGGGTCTATCAGCATAAAGACAAGGCTTTCCCCACGCGCTATAACGGCGGCTCCATGTACGCGATCCCCATTCCGTATAATAAAAACGCGGCCATTACCAAAACGCTGGAGCGTTATCAGATTTCACAGCTCCTGAATGCCGTCGCGCGCGAGTATAACGACAATTTTGATAATATATCCGGTCTTATTGACGCCGTCGAGTCGTTTGAAAAGGGCGGAAAAGCCGTGGTGATGGGCGTTTTCAGAAACGGGGGCGGACACGCGATTGTACCTTATGAACATCATCTCTCCGGGACGACGCATGTTTTCACCGTGTATGACTGCGTAAGCCCGGGCAATCCCAAATCCGTGAATATTACCACAAATTCCGCGGGAAATTTCCGGTCTATTAATTATAATAACGGCAGCCGCGTTTACGATGTCGGATTTGATTTCAATTACGCGGACACGATTTATTCGGCTATGCCGTCACAGTCGCGCAATGATCTGGGCGGCGCGGCGGCTGATTCGGATGAATTGCTGCTTACCATATCGGGAGACTGGGACAGTATTTCCTGCTCCACGGCGGACGGGGAATTTGACTTGCGGTCTTATCAGATTCAATCGCGTGATATGGAATCCTCTGGGGCGACGTATTATCTGCCGAAAGATCATTATGTCATTCAATGCTCTTCAGCGAAAGAACAGGAATCCGTCTGCTCCGTTTCCGACAGTTCCGTCTGCGCTTCCGTCGAGACCGCGGGTCAGGAAGTGACTTTTTATGTCGGGACCAGATCGGACGGCAGTCTCCAATGCGCCGCCCGTTCCGATACGAAAGGCTTGCGTATGACGCTGATCAACGCCGCCGGACAGCGCACTTATCTCAGCGCGGACGGACAATATATGAGCGCGATTCTTTCCGGCGATTCCATGCGGATCGTCAGCGACGTGGAGACGATAGAGCGCAACGGAAAACCCGTGAATCTGGAATGGGGTCTCTCCGGCGAAGACACGGGCGGTCTGGGTACGGCGAATCTGGGCACGGACGCGTTTGACAGCGCCAGCGCGGAACATCTCTCCATTTCAGGGGAATCCGCCAAACTGAGCCTCGATGAGAACGGCATTACCGGAACGCTTACCCTTGCGACAAAAAACGACGGAAATTTGACGGAATTTCCCGCTTATGTCGCCTGTTACGACGCGAATGGCCGTATGATTGACATGGAAGTCACAAGCGTCGTGATTGGCGCCGGAGAGGGCGCCGCTCCCGTCACGCTGACGGGTTCTATCCGTCCCGCGTCTGTCCGGTCGGGCGGTATGACGATAAAAGTCTTCCTCTTGAATGATGACGCTGATATGACGCCGCTGTGTAACGCCGCGATTTTTGAAAATATACTGGATAAATAAAATTATATATATTATTCGCCGTTTGAGAAATAATTTGAGAAA
>CAJOQY010000309.1 GCA_905236835.1 uncultured Oscillibacter sp.
AAATTAATTGAGAAAGTGGAAAAATGTTCGGCGGCTCTGACGGAATTTAGCGGCTATAATCGCGTATGGGAATGCCGGACGGCGTCCTCGACCATGTACGAACGGGGAAGTTTATTTTTGATCGAATGCGATTCCCCGCCGACGTTTGATAAACTGCGGCGCATTGAGCTTGAAGGTCTGGGCATTCGACGCGCTGAGGGTATGGGACAAGTCTTGTTTTTGCGCAATGATTTGTATGAAAATATCAAACGGAGAATGAAATCGGACGCGCCGGATGAGACATCGCCTGATGAACAGGACAGACAAGTCAAACGCGTCGCAATACGTCAGGCAAGATATAAATGGCTGAAAGAACAGGTGACGGAAGTCCGCCGGATTATTTCTCAAGACAAGCTGTCAAAAAGTCAGTTGGGGACGATTCAGTCCCTGTGCGAAGCGTCTCTGTCGCGCAATGGCGATTGCGGCGCATTATATGAATGGATAGATAAAAATCTGAATCAACGCGGAGCGTGGCACGGCAATCGTTTTGTAAAAATAGCCGGACTGATCCGGGACACACTGAAGAAGCCTATATATCAAACGCTTTCGATTTCGGATGATATTTGCCCGGAGCGCGACGGGGAAAAGTCGGAGCGTTTGCGGCTTTTGATTGAATTATTTGATTTTAGTCGGAGGGGGCGGAGCGAGTTATGAACGCGGCGTTTACCATCGCGGCGCGGTATCGCGTTCGCGCCACATGCGTCACCCCGTTGCGAACCGGCGACGCGAACGGGGACCCAGAGAGCGTTTTATGGGACAGTAACGGACACGCGCTTTTGCAGGGCAGTTCCATCGCCGGCGCGTTGAGAAGCTGGCTGACGGAAAACGGCGAGAGCGAAAAGATTATTTTCGGGCTGTTTGGTTCTTCGCCGAATCCCGCCGGGGATACGCGGGAGAAAAGACCCGGACGGTTGATTATTTCAGACGGAAAATTTTCTGACGGGATACAATCCGTCACGCGTCCCCGCCTCAGGATTAACGGCAAGACCGGAAGCGCGGCGGATAAAGCGAAATTTGATATGGCGCATATTCCGTCCGGCTCCGCGTTTGAATTTACGCTGACTTGGCTGGGTAAGGAAAGCTGTCAAGAAGAACTGGATACTGTTAAAAAACTTTTGACCGCGTTGCATTGCGGGGCGATTTCACTGGGCGCGCAGAAAACAAACGGATTCGGACAGGTTTGTCTGAAAGTTTGGAAACGCGTATATCACATGTCTAAGCGGGATGAAAGGGACGCGTGGCTGGAAGATAAAGAAGATAAAAATGGCGGCGAAAATCTTGAATTGTCGAAAATGGGTTTAACGCCCGGAAATCATGTAATATTTCGCTTAAAAGCCCAAGCGGACAGTATGATTGTAAAAAGCTCTATCGAAACGGAAAAGGAATCTGACGAAAACGAGGAGCAGTCGCGGAGTTACGCCGTATGTTTGAGAGAAAACGGCAAACCGGTTTTGCCCGGTTCGTCTATTAAAGGCGCGGTACGCGCTCACGCGGAGAGAATCGCCTGTTATTTAAATTTAAATCGATCTTTGACGCGGGATTTGTTCGGCTCCTCGCCGGATGAAAAACAAGATAAAAAACAAGCTGAAGATCATATGCCGGGGCGGGTTATTTTTCAGGACGCGATTTTAAACGGCGCGCCTGATCAAACGATTACCCGTAAAATTACCCGTATTCGTATCAATCGATTTACAGCCGGCGTGATCCGCGGCGGTTTGTTTTCTGAAGAAGCGGCCAGCGGAACGGTGGAATTGCTTGTCCGCGTCCCGGCGGATCGCGGCGCGGGTTGCGCGTTGATTTTATACGCCCTGCGGGATTTCGCGCTTGGTCTGTATAATCTGGGCGGCGACGGCGCGATCGGACGGGGATATTTGACCAAGTCGTCACTCACGGCGAAAACGCCGGACGGCAAAGAAATAAAATTGACTTTTGACGACGGCGACGTCCGTTCCGTTTCCGACGCGGACGGACTTTGGAAGATATGGCGTCAGGCGCTGGAGGCATATAAATGAACGAAAGTCAGGTTTTTTTATCGAAAATTTTATCCCCGGAGGACGCGTTGAAACGCGGACAGTGTCTCCCGTTCGCGCTATTGCGGACGTTCAGCGCCATGTCGCTGGGACCGACGCCGGAAACGCTTCCCGATACGGAAGAAATTTTAGAGGCTCGTTTTTTCTCCCGCGATGAGGAAATCCGCCTGTTTCGTGACGACGGTATTTTAAAAGCGGTCAGTCTGCGGGAAACGCCTGATGCGCGTGTATTGAAAAACGAGTATGAAATCGGCAATCAGGCGCTTGGAAAGTCGCTGACTGTCCGGGAAATATTGGATTTTGACGAGGACGGACAGGCTTATATTGCCCTGTCGCGTCTGTCGGATTGGAAAGGGGCGCAATAATCTATGCCGAAAGAATCAACGACGACAAAGTCGCAAAATGTTCATATACGCGCCCCGTATCAGTTCGTCCCGTTTTCTGAGACAATCCTGACAGCCTATCAGAATGAGGACGAACTGCCGGAGCATGATAAAATCCGCCCGGATTTGAAAACCGGGGAAATCAAAATCACGCTTCGCGCCGAGACGCCGGTTTTTATATCCGACGGCATAGAGCATGGCGATAAAATAAAGCGTTTTTTCCGGGACGCGAACGGTAAATTTATGATCCCCGGTTCTTCGTTACGGGGGATGCTGCGGGAAAATATGCAGATTCTTGGTTTCGGCGTAATCCGTCCCGGCGAGGATATTGAAGATATTGAGGATAAGCGCATTCGTCGCGGTAAAAAAATTCCTATCGTCGAGAGATTGCCCAAAAGCCACCGGGAGCCGGATCAACTGGATTATCCCCGCGCCGTTCTGGGTTTCGCCAAGAGCAAAAAGGCGTTGACACGGGCGAAGGACGGAAGCGCGTATCGTTCCCGCGTCAGCGTGGGCGATTTGAAAGCGTTGGGAAATCCGTCGGAAATGGAAGAAGTTTCTATGATTTTAGGGAGTCCCAAACCAAGCTGGTATCCCGGTTACATGATATGGGATGATACGCAAAAAGATTTCAAGTTGCGCGGCTATAAGCAATATTGGTTGAAAGAGGTCCAAAAAACGGGTACGGAATCGCGCAACAGGAAGGTCGAGACTACTTTTCGTCCATTGGATTCGGAAACGGAATTTCAAGGCGTCATTCGCTATCGCAATCTGA
>CAJOQY010000310.1 GCA_905236835.1 uncultured Oscillibacter sp.
ATTCGCGTTAGTATTGCTATTAGTATTTGTATTAAAATTAAAATTGGAATCAGAAACTGATTGTTTTTGTTTTTCCATCTTGAGAGAATGCCTCCTTTGGAAAAAATCACGCGCCGCGATACGCTGACGCGTCCGGAATATTCTATGTATATCCGGCGTCAAACGTGCGGGACAGGCGCGAAACGCGCCGGATATAAAATTCCTCCGGCTTGAAGGGGGAAAGTCAAAAACAGCGTTCCCCCCTCTTTTTTTAAGAGAGGGGGGACAGGGTGGTTCTAAGTGAATGATATTGAGACAGGCGCTGCGGTTCAAGAAAAATAAAAATTATCTCAGATGTTCCGCGGCGGCGCGTTCGATTTCAATGCCGCTGTTATAACGATCCAGAAACGCGCGGAATCCGGCGGCGTCCTCCGGATTGGGATGGCACGTCGTGACGGGTTGTCCGGCGAAAACCTGATTTTCCAGAAAATCTTCCAGCGTCTGGCCGTCCGTTTTTTCGGCCATATACGCCGCCAAGAGCGACATCCCCCACGGACCGCCTTCCCCGGCTGTGTCCATCACGGATACCGGCACGCCCGCGGCGGCGGCCATGAAACGCTGTCCGACTTCCGGCGTCTTGAAGAACCCGCCGTGTCCCGTCAGGCGGTCGATGTTCACCTGTTCGCGGGATAAAATATCCAGCCCGGATTTTAACGCCGCCAGCGCGGAATAAATCTGTACGCGCATAAAATTGGGGAAATTGAATTCCCCGCGCGGCGTCCGGCATAACAGAGGCCGTCCGATTTGTAAATTCAAAACCGGTTCGCCCGACAGGAAATTATAAAGCAACAATCCGCCGCCGTCCGGTTTGCCGTCCAGCGCGGCGCGGAACATCGCCGTATAAATATTATTTAAACTCACATCTTGTCCGAGGGATTTTAAAAAGCCCTGAAACACGTCCGCCCACGCGTTGATTTCATTCGTGCAGTTATTGCAATGCACCATGGCGGTTTGTTTGCCCGTCGGCGTCGTGACAATGTCGATTTCCGGATACACGCGGGATAAATCGCGTTCCAGAACAATCATAGCGAATACGGATGTTCCCGCCGAGACATTGCCGGTCCGGGGAGCTATGGCGTTTGTGGCCGTCATGCCGGTTCCGGCGTCGCCCTCCGGCGGGGCCATGGGAATTCCCGGGCGGAGATTGCCCAGCGGATCCAATAATCTCGCGCCCTCTTCGGTCAAATATCCGGCGTTGTCCCCGGCGCGTAAGACTTTGGGTAATATATCCCGCAATTTCCATGTATAATCCGGATGGTTTTCCGAGATTAAATCATCAAACGAATCGATCATTTTTTGATGATAATCTGATTTTTCGCTGTCGATCGGGAACATCCCGCTTGCCTCGCCGATTCCCAAGACTTTTTGACCGGTGAGTTTATAATGCACATATCCGGCCAGCGTCGTTAAATATTCAATAGGCCGGGCGGACGCTTCGTGATTTAATACCGCCTGATACAAATGCGCGATAGACCATCGTTGAGGGATATTAAAATCAAATCTTTTCGTTAAAATTTCCGCCGCCTGTTCGGTAATCGTATTGCGCCAAGTCCGGAACGGCGTCAAAAGGCGGTCCTGCGTGGCCAGAGGCAGATAGCCGTGCATCATGCCGGAAACGCCAATCGCCGCGACCCGGCAGAGCTTCTGACTGTATCGCGATTCCACCTGATTGAATAAATTCCGATACGCGTCCCGGAGGCCGATCCAGACATCGTCCAGATCATACGTCCAGATGCCGTTTTGATAACGATTCTCCCAGATATGCTCCCCGGACGCGACAGGCGCGTAATCCGGGCCGGTCAGAACGGCTTTGATCCGGGTGGAGCCAAGCTCAATCCCTAAAAACGTCTTGCCGTCGCAAATGGCCTGTTCAATTTCATGTTTCGTCATGTTCATCACGCCTCCCAGATGATTTATTTTTTATTATTTATTTATATCATCCTGATTTTCCTGATTCGCCTGATTTTCGTTATGCTCATCATCGTCCAGCAGGCGCAGGCCCGCCGTACTGGTCACGGGCAGGGAAAACACAATGGATTTCGCCATGGATTCCATGCCCGCTTTTTCCATCACGGATCGCATAATATTATTTTTTTCTGACGATTTTGTGACGATAAAAGTAATATCTTTTTCCGACGCCAGAGAAATCCCCAGAAATCTCTCGGCGCGTTCCATGCCGGTCCCGCGCGCGTGCAATACCGTTCCGCCGTGCGCCCCGGCGGCGCGGGCCGCGTCCATGACAAGATCGTTAAATCCCTGATTGCTGATAATCACAAGCAATTCCCGCGTGGTACCCTGCATGACGGATTCCTCCTTTTTTTCAAAGCCCTGTTTTTCGGTCAGAAACGCCAGTTCGCGTTTGCCGCCGATACTGCTCATTGGGACAATAAACGCCACGCCGACGCCCGGCACGTCAATATGAATCTTGCGTTCCAGATCCTGTTTGACCCGCGTCCAGAGACCGCCTGTGATAACGGAAAAACAGACCGCTTTTTCGGAATTGTCCAGACCGAAATAATTTAATAATTCTCCCGTGGCCGTGCCGTGTCCGAGCGTGATAAAACTGCTTAACACATTGCGCTGTTGATAAAGCGCGATAATGCCGGGGAAACGCGCCCGATCCGCAATCGTAATCATGAGATATAACGGCATACTCTCCAATCCCCCGTTTTTATCATAATATTAAAAATTTATATTAAAATTTAATATATTACAGCTCGATAATGGCGTAATTATCCAGATTGGCGAAGGCGTCCTCCTGTACGACGGGCAGTTTGCCGCCGCGTTCTTTCAGGCGATACGCCACGCCCAAAAGCTGAATCGCGATCAACGGCGTCATGGCGACCATGGAGACCACGCCGAAAGCGTCCGTCACGACGTTTCCGCCCAGCGCGATACACGCGCCCTCGGCCAATGGCAATAAAAATGTCGCCGTCATGGGGCCGGACGCCACGCCGCCGGAGTCGAACGCGATCGCCGTGAAAATATCCGGTACAATCAAAGACAATAACATCGCGATTGCGTAACCCGGAATCACAAGCCATAAGATCGAAATCCCCGTCAATACGCGCGTTAAAGCCAGTCCAATCGAGACGGATACGCCGATTGACAGCGTTTTTTGCAATACGCCGCCCGTCACGGCGCCGCTGGTCAGTTCCTCCACCTGACGCATTAAGACATACACAGCCGGTTCCGCTTTGACGATATAATAGCCGATTAACATGCCAATCGGGATAATAATCCATCTCACGG
>CAJOQY010000311.1 GCA_905236835.1 uncultured Oscillibacter sp.
CTTCGCGTGACAATATTTCGCCGTTTCAAAAAACATCCGGTCATCCTCATCCGTAAACGGCGCGTCCGGCAGAGGGGACGGAATCACATAGATTCCATTCCGTGTGATAATATCCAGCGTGAAAGTAATATCACGCTCCGCGAAATGAAATTTCGGACGACATAAAATTTCCCGATATTCTTTAAACATCCTGTAATCATAACAGGGATGAATCACACCGGACGCCGCGCCAAGCAGAACGGCGGCGGCTTTCCCTGTCGGCGTCCACAGCGCGGAAACCAGTATATTTGTATCTAATACAACCAGCATGGTTTATTTTGCGCGTCTTTCCGCGCGGTACGCCTGAATTTCCTTTTCAATTTCCGTCTCGCTTATGGAATCGTTTTCATCAGCGATTGAACGCATACGATGAAAAGCCATCATCATTTTCGCTTGACGGAACGCCTGAAACGTCTCCTCGAAATCATCCTCCGAGATATTCAGCATTAAAATCGACGGTTTTCCGCCGCTGGTAATCACAACTTCCCCGTTATTGCGTACAGAGTCGCATACGGTTTTTGTCTCCGTCCACAAATCATCCATTGGAAAGAATTTCACCGCACAGCCCCCCGCGTTCAAAAAATTATTAATTTTATCATAACAAACTTTCGGCGACGCGTCAAGCGTTTTGTTTTTATAATCCCCCCTGTCAGACGCTGACGGGGGGGATTGTCCGTTATAGGAGTTACGCGGCGCGTTCCAGCAGACGGCACAGGAAAACGGCGGCGTCCGCGCGCGTCGTGGTTTGATCCGCCTGATAGGATGAATCCCGGATGATATTCAGTCCCCGCGCAATCGCGGCGTATCCGAGATCGCCGGACGGGATTTGATTCAAATCCGTATAATCACAAGTGAAAATCCCGCTTAAATTCGCCGCGGACCGGTATCCGGCGGCGTTGAGATATAATTTGATTAAATTATCACGCGTCATGATTTTATTTTCGTCGCGTTCATCGCGTTTTAACGCGTCCATGCGGTAGAGATATTGATAGGCGTTGTTTTTGTCGTCGTCGGACGCGTTGTCCGGGTCCAGACGCCATCCGCGCGTGGAGGCCAGAAGCGCGACGGCGTCCCATTGGGTCAGATTTTGATCCGGCTGGAACGCGCCGCCGGAATAGCCGATGCCGTATTCCGCCAATTTTTCAATTTCGGCTTTCGCCGGGGTATGATTTATATCATGATAATTGAATTCGTTATCCGATACGGCCTGATTTTCGGCGGGTTTTCCGGTTTTGGCGTCGATACCGGGGCAGTCGTTTTCCCGTTCAAGGCCGTAACTCAAAAACAGCGTGTAAAAACTGGTGTAGCCGTTGGCGATTAAACGCGCTTCCATGCGTGACTGCGTATCTGATAAAATCTCCGCGTTTTTGTTTAACTCTTTCGGCAGATAGCGATACGCCAAAACTGTCCGGAAAGTTCCCATCCAAGAATCCAAAGCCGCTTCCGGCGTAACAATCCCGTCCGGGCTTTCAAATATGATATTATCGTCAAAATGACAGGATAATCCGCACACCGCGCCGGTCATGCAGTCGATTTGGATATTGCAATAATTTTCCGGGAAGAAATATTGATTCTCCTGACGGGCGAAATCGAATTCATAATACGCCGCGCCGTCGCTTGTGTTGTCAATCGCGTTATACAACGGCGTTTTGTCCTGATATTGCGCGTCTAAATAGCGTTTGACGAATTCCACCGCCGTTTTTTGGGCGTCGTCTGATTGGACATCCGGCGTCCGGTCTTTGTCCCAGTAATAATTGCTGTATAAACTCTCCACATGGCCGGTCCGGGCGTCAACCGTGAAATTGCGGTCCCGTATATCGCCGTTGTCCGTCTGTAACGTGTAACGCAGACTGCATATAATCCGTATATTATTATTATTATTATTATCGCCGTTTTTCTCCGCGCTGAGAGGCCGGATAAAATCATCCCGGAGCTGCCGATACCCGGACGAGGCTAAAATATAATCATCCAATTGATACGCGCTTTCGGATCTGATTATTTGATCCAATTCATCCGTTTTCAATACGCCCTCTAATTGCCGGACGCCTTCTAATTCGACTTCATTCAGCGATTTTAACGCCATGCCGCCCGCGTCGTCCGCCGCCATTTCCATTTCCTCGACGGTGTACGCCATCCGCGACGCCGTGTTATAAATCGACATTTGTTCCGCTTTGACCAGTTCGCCGGTTTGCGCGTCCACATAGCGCGTTTCTATATCTTTCGGCGCGTAGCGCAATACGGCGCGATTTTCGCCGCTGTTTATATTATTATTATTATTTTCGCCGGATGTTACATATATTAACTCCAGATTTTGCGTCGTCTTTAATGTTTCCGCCGCCTCGGATTCCGTTATTTTCGGGTCTTTTGACGGGATGTTTCCCAGAAACGAGGATTCCGGCGCGTCCCGATGAAAATTAATTACCTGATTGTCCGTCCCGCGTACCGTGATATTACAGGACAGCGGCGAAGGCAGGCCGTTTAATAAAATATTCCCGTAAAAATACGCGTTATTTGCCCCCAGAGAACGATTGGAATTATTTTCGATCCATTCCACGGTTTCCGTCTCCGGGTCCAGTATTTTTTTCACAAATTCATCCGCGGCGGCTTTCATGCGCGTTTGATCCGATTTGGGGAACGTCTGGAGATAGCCGCTGTAAACCGTATCATCCTGATTGTCATTATACCGGTAACTGACAATCGTCCCGGATTCCAACGCCTCTACATTTAAATTAATATAATCGCCGCTCCAGTATAAATCCCAGACAATCCCGGCGGCCTGTTCCATCACGTCGCCGCGAAATTCCGCGTATGAATCCGTGTCGAGGTCCAGTTTCGTTTTGACCAGCCGCGTGACCTGATTCAATCTCTCGTTGACTTCCTCCGGCGAGCCGCCCAAGACCGCCGCCAGTTCCATGGCCCGCGCGTCCCCGGTTAAAATTTTGGCGTCCATATCCGCGCCGATATTCGCGCCGCTGTGATTCTCATAATCCGTCCGCGCGGCGCCGCAGCCGGTCAGAACCGCGCCGCCCAGCAGACAACCCGTCAGAGCCAGCGCGAGACCGCGTGTCCATCGTTTTATCATATTATTTTACCTCCTGTCGCTGAATTTTTATTTTGCTTCGATTGCGCGAACGCTATTCCCGCTCGCGATTGATATTTTATAGACGGCGCGGGCATTCAAAAAGTTCCGGGGAATTTTATTTTTTAAAAAATCTTTCCGGATGATCATTTGTAACCAAATTGTAACACTGTAACGGAACTGTAACGCAATTGTAACATTCGGAAAACGCCGGAAATATGGCGTGAGGATCGCCGGAAGATCGGGAAACCTGTCCCGCGGATCGCCCCGGATTGTGCGTGATTTTTGAATTCATGTTACCGTTTTGTCATTTTTCACCTGTGATTTGTAAGAATTGAAAATCCGGTTTCGGGATGAAAATCAGACGGAAATATTAAAAATCCTATTTCGCGTCCTGTTCTTGACAAAAAGCCATAAGGGGTGTATACTTGCGGCAAGTTTGAGAAAAGTAACAAAAGTAACAAGTTGTTTCCGGCGGTTCGCGCATATATAAAAGATTCCCGTTTTTCCGGCTGAGGTTCGGAACGCGCGCCCCGCCGCCTGTAGGAAAAAACAACAGGAGGAATTTCAATGATAAATCAGGAGCAAAATCAGAATCGCCAAGATAAACGCGAAACCAGACGCGGACGCCGCGTAAGTCGCAAAACCGGACGGTTTTCATGGCTGCATCACATGGTGACGCTGGCCGCCGTCGGCATGATGGCGTTTTGCACGCTGACCGTGACCGGATGGGCCGACGCCCTGTATGATCTGGCGGGAAGCGGCGAGACGGTTCTGGTTTTAAATGAAAACGGCGAAGTTCAGAATCTGCCCGCCGGGCGGGTATATGAAATTGATATGGGCAACTCCCGCGAAATCGCGCTGGAAGCCGGACAGCCTGTCGTGATCCGTCAGAATGACGCGGTTATTGAGGCCGTATCGAACGGCGAGCGCCTGTCGGTATTGTTGGACCGTATGCAGGTCGTCCGGGGCGAAAATGAGATGGTCGCCGTGGATCTGTCGGACCCGGCCTGTATCAACGTCATGATCGGCGAAAATATCACTTGTCTGGAACGGGAAATGATTCCGGCTCTGTACGCGATTGAACGCCGTTTGAATCCGGAACTGCCGGAGGGAAAAGAACTGGTCGTGCAGGAAGGGCGCGACGGCGTACACGCCTGTATTTATGAAACAACATGGTCCCATGGCGAACGCGTATCGAAAACTCTGATTCAGGAAATTGACGACACGTCCGTCCCCAAGATTATCGAATACGGCGGCGCGTCCACGGACCCGGTGGAATCCGCCGTCCCGACGCCCACCCCCACGCC
>CAJOQY010000312.1 GCA_905236835.1 uncultured Oscillibacter sp.
GTCCGGGCATTGGGATGAGGTTCAGCAATGAAAATACCGGAGATGTTATCAATAAGGGATCGCGTATAATATTACATCGCCGTCAGCGAGCGAGACGCCGTAATCCAGAAACGGCTCTTCCCCGTCCGCGTCATAGCATAATTCATAGCCTTCTTTGACAATCGGCGAAATCTGGAATTTTTGATCGACGGCGCGGGAATAAGATTCTTGATTGTCCGCGCCGGGGTCATAGATCACAGTCAAAGTAGCGGGGACTTCCGGGGTTTCGGCGCATTCCCGCATATCCGACAGCATACGGACCGCCAGTTCGGGCCGCTCCGCGCTGTGTGAAATATTTAATACTATAACCGTCCGTTCGTCGCCGACCATGGATGTTTCTTCCGTCGAGATAATTTCCAGCGTGTCGGAATCAAGGGTATATTGAACCGTACTGCCGCTTAATTCGGTGGAAACCGTTGTAATCCCGTCCTGTTCGGATATATCCGTAATCGTTTCCAGCCGGGTCAGATCGGGATCGATAATGCTGTAATCTTCCGGTACGCTTTGGGTAAAATTCCCGGCGGGCATAGCGGGAAAGGCGGCGGAAAATACAAATCCGCCATTGCCGTCGGCGATGAAATAGCCCGCTCCGAGATTCCGATCCGACAGATACGCGACCAGTTCGCCCGGATATAAATCGGCAAGTTCCGTCTGATAGGGGACATAGACGAAATCTTTTTCCACATACGTTTCCCAGCTGAACGGCTCGTCATATTCGGCGGAAATCACGGCCCGCGTCAGAAAGCTGTCATAATGGGACAACAGGGTATCCACGTCATTGGCGGCCACGATCTGTTCCATTGTAATCGCGGGATAATTATTATTTTCCGCGGTTTCCCCGGCGTTATTTCGGGCGTTTCGCGCCGCGCTCAGTCCGCCGCAGGCTGTCAGGATGAGGACCAGCGCCGGAACCAGCGCCGGGAGCGTCAAATATTTTCCACGCATAGTTATCATAAACCCCTTTCCAGTGAAGAAATCCGACGGTTGCGCCCCCTTTGCTGACCAAGAGAAGGGGGGCGTTTCAGAGAATTACACCCCGTCCTCCGGATTTTCCGGTTTTTCCAGATTGACCGCGTCCGGATTCGTCTCCGGATTTTCCGGATTTATATCCGGATTTATATCCGGGTCTATAGCGGGATTTATATCCGGATTTGTATCGGTATCGGAATCCATATCCGCGTCAGAATCCGGGGGCGTGATTTTCTCGGAAACCATGTGAACTTTTTTCGCGGGCGCCTCGATCTGATCCGGCTGTGACGGTCTGAAACCGTCCCGCTGAATATCATTCGTATGATAATCCGCGCGATTCTCGCCGGATTCCCCGGACGCGACGGCGGAAGCATACGGGTTTTCCACTTCCGACGGGTCCCGGCCTTCGATAATGGCGACCATTTCGCCGCCCGTAATCGTCTCTTTTTCCAGTAAATACGTGACGACTTTGTCCATATCGGCGCGGTTTTCGCGGATGGTCTCAACGGCGGACTGATAGCATTGATCCAAAATCACTTTGACGGCGCGATCCATCGCGGCGGCGGTATCCTGCGCGACATCCATTCCGTAACCGCCGTCTAAATATTGCGAACGCCGCGAGGCCAACGCCATCATGCCGAATTCGTCGCTCATGCCGAACATCGCGACCATATTGCGGGCGACGCCCGTCGCGTCCTGAATATCCTGCGCCGCGCCGTTCGTCATTGTGTTCATGACGACTTCCTCCGCCGCGCGTCCGCCCATGGAAACCGTGATTTTCGCCATTAATTCATCTTTTGTGCGCAATTCCGTTTTATCTTCCTCAGGCATTAACAGCGTATAGCCCAAACTGCCCTGCGTATGCGGGACAATTGTGATTTTCTGTACCGGCTCGGTATTCTTTTGGCGATAGGCCACCATCGCGTGTCCGACTTCGTGATAAGCGACTAATTTTTTTTCAAATTCCGTTAAAACGCTGCCTTTTTTCTCCGTCCCGGCAATGACTAATTCAAACGCGGCCAATAAATCCTCTTGATTGACCAGTTTGCGGCCTTTCCGGACGGCGCGCAACGCCGCCTCGTTGACGAGATTTGCCAAATCCGCGCCGACGGTTCCGGCGGTGGCCAGCGCGACTTTTTTCAAGTCAACATCTTCGCTTAATTTAATATTCCGCGTGTGGACTTGTAATGTCGCCAGCCGTCCGGCCAGATTCGGCCTGTCGATGACAATCCGCCTGTCAAATCTGCCCGGACGCAATAACGCCTGATCCAGCACCTCCGGACGGTTCGTCGCGGCTAATAATATAATTCCCTTTGTGGGGTCGAAGCCGTCCATTTCGGCCAAAAGCTGGTTTAACGTCTGTTCGCGCTCGTCATTGCCGCCCATGCGGTTGTCACGGGATTTGCCTATTGTGTCAATTTCGTCGATAAATACAATACAGGGGGCGACTTTTCCGGCTTCTTTGAACAAATCGCGCACGCGGCTCGCGCCCACGCCCACGAACATTTCAACGAAATCGGACCCGGAAATCGAGAAGAACGGCACGCGCGCCTCTCCGGCGACGGCTTTCGCCAATAACGTCTTGCCGGTACCCGGAGGGCCGACCAATAACGCGCCTTTGGGCAGTTTCGCGCCGATTTCCGTATATTTGCCCGGATTGTGCAGGAAATCTATAATTTCCGTGACGGATTCTTTGGCCTCGTCCTGTCCGGCGACATCGGTGAAATACACGCCCGTGGATTTTTCCATATAGATTTTAGCGTTGGCCTTTCCAACGCCGCCAATGCCGCCGATCCCGCCGCGCTTGGCCATCCAGTTCATGAAAAGCGAGAGGGCCAGAAGCATAATAATCAGCGGCAGGAGATTGACCAGCACGATCAAAACCGGATTCATCGGGGCCTGATAATCCTCGTTAATGCGAATATCGCCGCCGCTGTCGCGCAAAAACGCGAGTGTGGCGTCGTTGGATTCCACTTGCACGGTAAACAGACGCAACTCGGACCGCCGCGCCTGTCCGTCCGCGCCGGTATATTGATACACGGCGCGCGTATTGTCATTGGCGCGGTTGAGATTATTAAGATTAATGCCGCCGGACGCCTCGTCATTCGCCGCGTCCGCCGCGATACGGGTATAAGCGATATTATTTTTCGCCGTGAACGCGTAATCTTTCGCCGGAAGTATGATTAAAATCCGCTCGTTGTTGTCAAAATCCACGGACTCGATCATTTGATCTTCCGCCATTCGCAGAAATTCGCTGTATTCGATTTCGATGGACGAAGATTGTTTTGTGGTGTTGTTCATATAATTTCCGGCGTAGCCGAGCAGGATGGTCAGCACCAGCGCCCAGCCCACCAATTGGAACGCGCCGCGCATATTGTTGCGGTTTCGGTCGTTTTTGGGTCCATTTGGGCCTTTTTGATTGGGATTATTGTCCATTTAATGATAAACTCCTTTCCGAGAAACCCGAAAAAAGACGGAACATATTAGATTTGTCCGTGATTGATTGATAAAAAGCGTATAAGATTATATCATATTCTGTCCCATGCCACAAGAAAGGGGAAATCTTTTTTCGTGAAGTTTCTGTAAATTCCGCTTTTTTGTTTTCGCCGGATATGCTATGATGTGTTATAATCATAACAGCGCGGCATGGTTTTCTATTATAGCGATTATCACATAAAATGGCAAGTTGAAAATATTCCGGAAAAATCCGAAGGGACGGGGGATTCTATGACAAACCGCGGAAACGGGCAAAAAAACAATCGGCATAAAGATTATCATCCATATGATCGGCATGATTTCCATGAAACGCGCGAAAAAAAAGAAACGCGTGAAACGCGCGAAACGCGCGAAAAAAAAGAAGCGCGTGAAAAAAATATCCGGGCGGGGGACGGCGTCGCGGGTCGGGAAGCGGACAGGGAGGAATTTTTGTCTGAATATGAAAAGCGGAACGCGGACGCGGACGGCGTGATTGAGGGCCGGAACGCGGTTTTGGAAGCCCTGCGCGCCGGAATGAATCTGGATAAAATTTATATTCAAAAGGGACTGGAAGAAAAAGCGCTGGGGAAAATCGCGTCCGCCGGACGCGCGGCGGGCGCGGTGGTGGTGGACGCGGACAAGCGCAAACTGGACGCGATGAGCCGAACCCATGCCCATCAGGGCGTAATCGCGATGATGGCGGTTCGCGCTTACGCGGATTTGAATGATTTGTTTCAGCGCGCCGAAACGCGCGGGGAAACGCCGTTGTTTGTGATTTGCGATGAATTATCGGACCCGCATAATCTGGGCGCGGTCATTCGTACCGCCGAATGCGCGGGGGCGCATGGGGTGATTATTCCGAAGCGGCGGAGCGCGGGTTTAAACGCCGTGACGGCGAAAGCGTCGGCGGGGGCCGTCGCGCATCTGCCGGTGGCGCGGGTGGCGAATATCCCGGCATTATTGGCGGATTTGAAAAAGCGCGGATTGTGGATATTCGGCGCGGACATATCCGGGGACAGGGATTTATATCACGCGGATTTGAAAGGTCCGGCGGCGATCGTAATCGGCAACGAGGGAACCGGTATGACGCGGCTTGTATCGGAACGCTGTGACTTTCTGGTGAAAATTCCCATGTTTGGGCATTTAAATTCCCTGAACGCGTCCGCGGCGGCGGCTGTCATGTTATATGAGGCCGTGCGCCAGAGACACGCGTTTCCATGATATTGCATGAAATGAAATTATAAAACGAAAGAAGGGCGGGCATGGCGGAGAAGGTGAAAGACGTGAAAAACGCGGAAAATCCGGAAAACGCGCAAGACGCGAAACCTGAGGAACACGCGGAAACCAAGGAATATACGCTGGAAGAAATCATGGCGGAATACGGCGCGGGATTGGAGCGGAAACTGACCGAAAGCGTGGAGCCGGACGCGGCGGACAGGCCGCAGCCGTCGGCGTCCATACCGGCGCTTGATCCGATTCATCCCCCGGAGCCGGAAAAGGGGAATCCCGAAAGATCGGAAAACGCGCCGGGGAATCCCAAACGGGCGGAAAACGCGCCGGGGAATCCAGAACGGGCGGAAAACACGCCGGGGAATCCAGAAAGATCGGAAAATCCGGAAAGCGGGACGGAAAATCAAACGGGCGATACGCCGGAATCGGCGGAGGAGCAAACGGGAATCACGGCGGAAAGCGAAACGCGCGACGCGCCGGATATGCCGGTCATTCCCGCGTTTGTGTCCGATATGACGCCGTTGCGCGGTCGGACGCGGAA
>CAJOQY010000313.1 GCA_905236835.1 uncultured Oscillibacter sp.
CCGGACGGGATTTCCCGCCGGACGCGTGATTTTATGATTTTTCTGTGGACTTGCGGCGAAAGCTGTGGTATAATCAGCCGGAAACACAGCGGGGAGGGAATGCCTTGTGGCAACGGAAAAAATGTTTGATCTGGCGTTCGCGTATAAAAAGGCGAAATTATGGAAACGGCTGTATGACAGCGAACTGTTCGCGGTCCGCCTTCCGGACGGACAAACCGGTTATTGCAGCGTGATGGGAATGATGGGAGAACACAACGCCTTGGGATTATATATCGGCGACAGAGGTTTCGAGAGTTACCGCGCGATGGCCGCCGCCGCGGAAAATCCATATGTCTTGGAATGGAACGGATACCCGGATTGGCTGATGGAACAGGATTGCATTCAATGTTCTTTTGAAAACAAAGAATTCCTCCGGGATGAGGATTTCAACGAAGTCCGGGCATACGCCCGCGAACACGGCGTTTCCCCGCGCGGCGCCAACGCGTATCCGCAGTTTACGCGCTATTCCCCCAATCGTTATCCGTGGCGCGTGGAATCTGAGGAGGACGAGAAAAATATTCTTGAGGCGCTTTCCGCCGCGCTCGCGCTGGCCGCGATGCTGCGCGTCCGCCGAAAATCGGAACTCGGTATTCGGGAAGTCGACGAGGATACGGAAAGCATTCCAATTTTGATCCGGGACGGGGAAAAATTCCGTCTGGATTCCGCGCCGATCCCGGAACCCGCCCCGGAAGCGTATCCCACGCCCGCTCCGCTGGACGAAAAGACATTGAATCGGCTAAAAAACCTGCCGAAACGCTATATTTTAGAATGCGAACTGATCCGGGTTGGCGCGCCGGTTCAGGACGAAAACGGCGGCGCGCCGTGGTTTCCGACGCTGTTGTTATGCGCCGAAAGCGAAGAAGGGTCAATCCTGCCGATCCCTCCGGCGGAGCATTACGAGGAACATCCCGACAATCTTCTGAAAAATTTCATACAGGTTTTGATCGAATCAAAATTCCTCCCGCGCGTGTTAAAAGTCCGCAACCGCGCCACCCGCGCCCTGCTGGAAGATTTTCGCGTGAAAACCGGCGTACTTTTGACCGTGGATGACTATCTGCCTAATTTGGATGAAGCCAAACAGCTTTTATTGTCCAATCTGATGGACCGGCTCGGGGAGGACGACGACGCGGACGAATATGACGCCGCGCGGGATGACGAAGACCTGATGGACGCCGCGCGGTCCATGTTTGATCAGATCATGGCCCTGTCGGACGAGGAAATCAAAGCCCTCCCGGATATGATGATCCGTCAATTGTTTTCCATGTCCGAACTTTTGCCCCCGGAACTGGAAGCGCGCCTGAAAAGGCTGTTTCCGCGTTAAATTCGCGTTAAATTCGGCGCGATTCCCGCCGCCTTCCCCTTTTGATAAGGGGGAAGGCATGGGATTTTCGCGTTATAAATATTTCACCAGTTCCTCAAGGGATTTGCGCTGATCGTGCAGGCGGGCCGGACGCGCGCCCTCCGCCGGATAACCGACGGGCAACAGGGCGATCGGCGTCAGGCCGTCCAGTTCCGGGAACGCCGCGTGTAATCGCGCCGGGTCAAACAGGCCGATATAAGTCGTGCCAAGTCCCAAATCCGCCGCCTGCAGCATCATTTGCGTAACGACAATCGCGGCGTCGATTTCCCCGTATTCTTTCCCGTCATATTCCCGCTTCCATGACGCCGCCGGATCATTGGCGATAATCAGCATGACCGGCGGATGAAAATGGCACGGAGTACAGCCGTCCGCTTTTTCCAGCGCCTCCGGGGATTGCAAGACAAAAATCCGCTGGGGCTGATTATTATGCGCGGTGGGCGCGTTTTGGGCGGCTTTTAAAATCAATTCCAGTTTTTCCGGTTCCACCGGCTGGCCGCTGAATTTGCGCAGGGAATAACGCCGCGCCGATAAACTGGCGAAATCCATAAAAAATCGCTCCTTTTTAAAAAATTTAAAACCATTCGCGAATATCAAGCATGATATTTATTTTATTTTATCATATCCGTTCGCGTATCGCAATCATGAATTTTACGCTTTCCCCCCGCCGGATTTTTTCGCTTATATTTTTTTCGGCTACTTTTTTCAGAAAACAGTTGACAAA
>CAJOQY010000314.1 GCA_905236835.1 uncultured Oscillibacter sp.
AAATGGCAGAAAGAGACGGAAGAGCAATTCCCGGAAATGGCGATTAATAAAATGGAAGCCATTGAGGATATTGTCCGGTATGGCACGGGCTATGTGAATTTTGATTTGATCCGTTTCTGGGCGGACAACAGCGCGGAGACAGTCGAATGGATCGGCGGCATTCTGGAAAATTCTGGAAAATATTTCATGCAGCACGAGGGCGGACTGGGCGATCAGCGTTATCCGGAGCGTGACAAGGCGTATGCGACGGGACACAGCCCCCATAAGACGGCGGAATATGTCGACGACGCCAATGTGACGCCCTCCAGCGTATTCACGGATTATGTCACGCAATTAGGATACGGCGATTCTATCAGATGCAATACGGCGCTTGTAAAATTACTGCAGGATGATACTGGTAAAATCATCGGCGCGATTGCGCGGGACGTGGACGACGGGCATTATATTAAAATTAATACCGGCAAAGGCGTGATTATGACATCCGGCGGCTATCTCATGAACTCCGCGATGATGAACGCGCTCCAGCCGATGACCCAAGAAATGAAAGTGCAGGTCCGGATCGGATCTAAAGGCGACGGATCGGGCATTAAGGCCATGCTCTGGGCGGGCGGCGTATTGGATCCGATTCATACGTCCATGATGTTCAACCGCGCGTGCGTGAAACCCGACGAGACCGCCGGGGCCGATACGACAGGCGAATGGTTTTGGTTCGGCGAACAGCCGTTTTTAAAAGTAAATTTAAAAGGCGAAAGATTCATGAACGAGTCCGGTCCGTATGAGTTCCAGCTTCACGCGATGGAAATGCAGCCGTTTCATACTTATGTGGACGTGTTTGACGCGAATAATAAAGAATATACGCGGCAATTCCAAGAAGTCGGCTGCTGCCGCCTGTGGGATTTCGACAACGGCGCGATTCCCAATCGTTATTATGATTCCTGCTGGGAAAGCAACGAGGCGTTGATTGAGAGCGGTTATTTGCAAAAAGCCGATACGCTGGAAGAACTGGCGGAAAAAGTGAATATCCCCGTTGAGACGTTTGTCAAGACGGTTGAGCGTTATAACGAGTTATGCGCGAAAGGCGTGGACGAGGATTACGGCAAAGCGCCGCACCGCATGACGCCTGTCGACACGGCGCCGTTTTACGCCATTCGCACCTGCGCTTGGCATTTGACCACGCTGGACGGCGTAAGAATTAATACGGATATGCAGGTTATGCGCAATGACGGAAGCGTGATAGAGGGATTATACGCGGCGGGCGACTGCTCCGGCGGTTTCTTCGCGAATAATTATCCTAATTTATTCACGGGCCTTGCCTGCGGGCGAACCATGACATTCGGACGCCACGCGGCGAAAGTCCTGTCACAGGCGTAATATTGAAATTGATATTCCCGCCGCCTGTTGTTATATTTTTATATATCTCAGGCGGCGGGAAATGTGTATAATATGATAATCAAAGAAAGAAATCAGAGGTGGGAATGTGTTTGGAGAGATGTTCCGGGGCGGAATTCATCCGGATGATTGCAAAATCTATTCCCGTGACGCCGCGCCCGTGATTTATGAGCCGAAAGGGGAAATGGTTTATCCGTTGTCCCAGCATATCGGCAAACCCGCCAAAGCGATTGTAAAACCCGGCGACAGGGTTCTTGTCGGACAGAAAATCGCGGAATCGGACGGATATGTTTCCGCGCCGGTTCACGCGTCCTGCTCCGGGGTTGTCAAAGCAATCGAGAAACGCCGGACCGTGATGGGCAGTCAGGGCGATTGTATTATAATCGACAATGACGGAAAGTTTCTGGAAATCGAGGGCCTTGGGGAAGAGATTGATTATCGGAAATTAAGCCGGGAGGAAATTATCAGGAAGATTCGGGAATCGGGCGTTGTCGGCATGGGCGGCGCGTCGTTCCCGACGCCGGTCAAATTAGAGCCGAAAAATCCGGACGGGATTGAATATATTATCGTCAACGGCGCGGAATGCGAGCCGTATATTACCTGTGATGATAGATTAATGCGCAATCACGCCGGGGAAATTCTCACGGGCTTGGAGATATTATTATATTTATTCCCCGGCGCGGTTGGCGTGATTTTAATCGAGGACAACAAGCCGGAAGCGATTCGGGCGATGGATCGGGCGTTGAAATCGTCACGCAAAAATAATAAAAATAATAATATTAATATATTACCCGCGCCGAAGAAATATCCGCAGGGCGGCGAACGGGCGATTATCAAAGCCGTAGCCGGACGGGATACGAGATTAAGCCAATTGCCCGCCGAGGCCGGATGTATTGTCGACAACGCCGCGACGGTTTACGCGATTTATCAGGCCGTATGCCAGTCCATGCCGTTAATACGGCGCGTCGTGACGGTCACGGGGACGGCGGTCAAACATCCGGGGAATTTCATCGTCCGGGCGGGGACATCCTGCCGGGAATTGCTGGACGCCGCCGGAGGCGTCAAAGACGGGGTAAAAATTCAGAAAGCGATCTGCGGCGGGCCAATGATGGGAATCGCCATGTCCGGCGTGGATGTACCGATTCAGAAGGGCAACGGCGCGCTTGTATTTTTATCTCAGGATGAGGCCATGCAGTCCGTTGAGAAATTAACGGCCTGTATCCGTTGCGGACGCTGCAATATGGCCTGTCCGATGGGTCTGACACCGCAAATGATGGGCGTGGCGGCTGAACGGAAAGATTATATTCGATACGAGAAAAAATTATACGGCTTGGAGTGCATTCAATGCGGATCATGCACGTGGGTCTGTCCGGCGAAACGGCCATTGACGCAATTATTCAAAGAAACTAAAGGCGCGATTTTAAGCGCGCGCCGGACATGATATAAAGGGGGGATGAATCTCATGAATCAGGATATAAATTATTATAATTATAATATCTCATCCAGCCCCCATGTGCGGGACAAACTCAGCACGGGACTTGTCATGTATGACGTTTTTATTGCCCTAATGCCCGTAACGGTCATGGGCGTGTGGCGTTTCGGATTTCACGCGCTGTTGGTAATTTGCATGAGCGTCGCGTCAGCGGTCCTGACGGAATTTATATTTGATTATATCGCCGGAAAAGATCTGACCATCCGGGACGGCAGCGCGGTTGTGACGGGTTTGTTATTGGCGTTATGCCTTCCGGCGGGCGTACCGCTGTATATCCCGTATATTGGATCGTTATTCGCGATTTTGATTGTCAAATGCCTGTTCGGGGGACTGGGCAAAAATTTCATGAATCCGGCTCTCGCGGGACGCTGCTTTTTGTTATTATCATTCAGCGGGCCTATGACAAGATACGCGGTAGACGGCGTGACGGGCGCGACGCCGCTGGCGAATCTGTCCTCCGGCGGATCTGTCAATGTCGTTCAAATCTTCACCGGCCACGCGGGCGGCGTGATCGGCTGTTCGGCGTTCGCGCTGTTGATCGGCGGGTTATATTTATGGGTCATTGACGGCATTACATGGCAAATTCCCGTGTCTATTATCGCGAGTTTCTGCGTGTTTTTCGCGCTGTTTTCGCCGGACGCGCTTTCGTTTGGGATTTTAATCGCCCATATCGCGGGCGGCGGACTGTTGATGGCGGCGTTTTTCATGGCGACGGACCCCGTGACAAGTCCCGTGACGGGTACAGGACAGATTTTATATGGCGTCTGCGTGGGATTTCTCAGCGCGCTGTTTCGGGCGCGCGGCGCGGCGGCGGATTCCGTCAGTTACGCCGTGATTCTGTCAAATTTAACCGTGCCGCTGATTGATGAATATATCATTCCGAAGCCGTTCGGCTATCGCGCCGACGCGATGGACGGCAGACCGGCGGTATTCAAATCCGGATTCCATTCAGGCGCGGGATTGGAATCGGAATCCGGCGCGGAGCGAAAATTAAAATCGAATTTTGAATGGCTGTCGAAACCGTGGGGGACGCCCGTGTTTTTCGGGATGAATATTCTGGCGGGCTGTGTGATTTTATACGCCGTAAGCGTTTTAACCGGGAGCGCGCTGGAATCGCGAAAATTATCGGCGAATCTGGAAATTTATCAATCTGTCTTGCCGAGCGCGCCGGGAATGACATTCCATACGGCGGCGAATGACGCGCTGGAGGATTTAAACGGCGTTGTATACGGCGCGGACTTTGGCAATGTATATATCAACGAAGCTGTTACGGCGCAAGACGGTGAAAATCATATATCAGGCTATATTATCAGCGTCACCAGCGCGGACGGCAATGAC
>CAJOQY010000315.1 GCA_905236835.1 uncultured Oscillibacter sp.
CGGATTTTATTTGATATTACCGGAACGGACGGCGCGAATGACGCCGAAACGCCGGTTTTCGTCCCCGCGACGCCGACAGTATCCCCCGTAGCGAATACGCCAACGCCTGTTTTGACGCTCACGCCCGCGAATACGCCCGAACCCGTTCCGACAGGGGCGGCGTCCGGCGGCGTCGTATCTGAGATCCCGTCCCCGACGCCCGCGGCGGAATCAGACGCGAACGCGGTTACAATCGAGACTTCGCGTTTTACGGACATCGCGGGGAACTGGGCGGAAGAATCCGTTTTGCGCTGTGAAACCATGGGATTGTTTGACGGCTTCCCGTCAGGCGAGTTCCACCCGAATGATCCCGTCAGCCGGGGCGATTTTATCGCCGCGCTCTGGAATTTATACCGCCGCCCGCTGGTCGATCCGGGACAGACGCCTTTCGCGGATACCGCGCATTGCCGCTCGGATGTTCAAAACGCGATCGCTTGGGCGTTTTCGCGCGGCTATATCAACGGCACGACGCCCGATACGTTTACGCCCGACGGGTCTTTGACGCGTCAGGCCGCCATGAAAGTATTATTCAACGCGGCGGGCGCGGAAAGCGGACTGGAAACGATTTTCACAAATATTTATGACCAGACGTTTCAGGACAGCGGCCTGCTGGCCGACTGGGCGAAAGCGCCTGTCTACTGGGGCGTGTATAACACGATTATCAATGGCAATACGCCGACGACATTAAATCCGGGCGGCCTGTTGTCCGGCGCGCAATTGGCCGTGATTATGCTCCGTTACACGGAGAGATTTCCCGCCGGGGTATAATAATAAAATAATAAAAAATAAAAAAACAGAATCCATGTGGGCGGATGTCCCGGTTTTACGCCCGCTACATAAGATTCAAAGGAGGAAAAGTTTTGTGAAAAAAAATATGATACGCATGATGTTGGTGATATGCGCCGCGTTTCTCATCAGCGGCGCGGCGTTCGCCTCGGACGCTTCCGACGGTATCCAGCCCCCCGAAATCGAGTCTGATTATAATTCCAACGTCAATGTCAGCGATGTCCAGACGGACCGCTTTTCCGTCGCCGTCACGGATACCGCGTCAGCCGCGAAACAGATTCTGATTCTCGCTTTGACGGATAATTCCGCCAACGTGGTTCCCACGGCGGATAATATCGTCTATATTGATCAAGATACCGCCGATGCCACCGGAGCCGTGTCTTTTGCCGTGTTTCCTAAAACGCTGACGAATGGCAATACTTATTATTTATATTTATCCAGCGACGCGGAAGCCGGAAAGTTCAACACGCTCACGCGGGTCGGATCGTTCGCTTATGGCGCCGTCACCCCCGGCGGGGATTTGATTTACGGCGATTTGGACGGCGACGATAATGTCACGGTTCTGGACGCGGCCTTTGTGGTCAACGCGGTGGCCGGCATTCAGGAACTGACGGACGAACAAAAAATACTGGCCGATGTGGACGGAACTCCCGGCATTACCGTTATGGACGCCGCGTTTATTATCAACTTTGTCGCCGGACTTCAGGAGACTCTCGGACCCAGCGCGTCATAAAAAATTCATGAAAAATTATAAAAAAAGAAATTTATAGCAATATCATTCGTAATATAAATATAAAATATTAAAATATAAATACAAAAATAAAATCATCGCGAGTTTTATTGCAATTTTTTGAAATCAATCCCGCGATTGAACAGCGCAAGGAGGAAAAAATGAGAAAAACGCTTCAAGGAACGCTGGCCGCGTTCCTGTCGGCTGTCATGCTGCTGTCTTGTGTATATTTTCCCGCGGCGGCGGCGGACGACGCTGATATTACACTTGGTTTCGCGATTGAGGACGCGGAAAACGGGAAAAACGGCTGGGCCGTAAACCCGGACACGAATCAGGACGAACTGGCCGTTGATTTAATCATGACGGGACCGACGGAAGGCGCGGATATTGATTTCATGACCGCGCAGTTATATATCCAATATGATCCGTCCGTGCTGACATTCAGTTTTGAGGACGGAGCGGAGAGCAAAATTATCTCGTCGCAGTCCAGAGGGAATGTTAATTATTTAACCGTAACGGCAAGCAATCCGAAAGCGGGAACGATTCAATTGACATATACGCCCTATGGAGCGACGCAGGACAAGCCGAACGCGCAAATCAAAAGCGGAGAGGCGTTCACGACGTTATATTTCGGCCTGACCAATCCGAACACGACGGAAAGCGGTACAAATCTTTCGTATCAACTGCCTGATGGCGTGGACAACGCTGATATGATGGTTGTGCATAATGACCTGACAAAAGACCCGCCCGCCACTCGTTACGGTTTGGAATACGCGCCTTTGACCGTTTATATGCCCAACGCCAATCCCGGCGACGCTACCCCGACGCCAAGTGTAACGCCCGATGTTAGCGCGACGCCCACGCCGACGGAAGATCCTGAGATAACCGGCACGCCTACCCCGACGACAAATCCGGAAGTAACCGATACCCCCACGCCCACGCCGACAACAAATCCGGAAGTCACAAACACCCCCACGCCTACCCCGCTTGCCCCTCCGGCGGAAGGTTCCGTCAGACTTGGTTTCGCGATTGAGGACGCGGAAAACGGGAAAAACGGCTGGGCCGTAAACCC
>CAJOQY010000316.1 GCA_905236835.1 uncultured Oscillibacter sp.
AAGGGAATCAAAACGCGGAAAGGCGTTATTTCGGCAAAATACAGAGCGCGTAGAAAGACAGAGAGAATAGATAGATATTAAAAAAATGAATTGGATATATATGGAGAAATAAAATCTGGAATCATGCGGAACGATACGGAAAATAAAAAAACAATCAAGTTTACAGGAGGACTGAGCAATGGGAATTGACAACCCCGCGCAGGAGCCGGAAAAAAAGCCGGATGACAAATCTTTTGATTTCCAGCCGGAACTGGCGCAATTGGTGGAAGATTATAAAGAACACGCGCGTCTGTCCCTGCATCACCAGCAGGAAGCGTATTTCCGCATGGTGGGCATTTTAGAGGCGCTGACCACCGGCGACGGAAAAGAGCTGGAACGCATTATCCGCGTTATTAAGACGCTGAAAATTCTTTGATGGCCGGTTTTATTTTAATTCTTATCTGAAATAATATAATATTATATGTTGAAATGTCTAAAATAATCGGATATAATAAACGGGCGTTCTCCTGAGTTTAAGCGCGATTTTACGCGCGCGGGGGACTGCCTGTTTATTTTTTGACTTCGCCGGACGGGGTAAAATGGATCATGGATGAAAATATTTTGCTGGAAGCGCGCGGGCTTTGCGCGTCGGCGCGCGGCGTCCCGGTATTGCGTAATATTCATTTATCTCTGCGCCGGGGAGAAATCCATGGATTATTGGGCAAAAGCGGCGCGGGAAAAACCGCGCTGTTCAAATGTCTGTCCGGGCGGTATCCGGTTGACGCCGGGGAAATTGAATTTCAATCGCGTTTTTCATCGGCGGGCGTCGCGCTTGTGAGTCGCGAAAACCGGCTGTGTCTGAATCTGACGACGGGGGAAAATTTATTTCTTGGCCGGGAGCCGCTGACGCGGTTCGGATGGATTGACAAAAAATTATTATATCATCAGGCGGAAGAAGTATTAAACCGGCTGGAAATCCCGGCGGACGCGTTTCAAGCGGCGGGCGAATATCCGGGATATATCCGTCAAATGATTGAAATCGCCCGCGCCGTCGTTCAAGGCCATGTGATTTTATTGCTCGATCATCCGGAACCCGGACCGGGTATCCGATTACTGAAGAATTTATTAAACCGGCTGGCGGAAACCGGCGCGGGCATTCTTGCGGCGACGGATATTCCGGAAATCGCGTGTATTTTATGCAATCGCGCTTCTGATCGGATCACGATGATCCGGGACGGGGAATTTATCGGCGAATTTCCCGCGTCCGCCAAAGCCGATACGCTGTCCGGATTCATGTCCGGGGAATTTTATGATAATCATGTTAAAATCTCAAGAGCGAAAATCCGGAACGCGCCGCCGGAACTGGAAGCGCGCGGACTGTCCGGCCCGGGCGGGATACGGCCTTTTGATCTGGATATTCGTCAGGGGGAGATTGTCGGGCTGGCGGGATTATACGGCGGCAATGATATTGCGCGTCTGCTGTTCGGCTTGGATCGCGCGCGGACCGGGAATATTTTAATCCGGGGCGCGCCTGTAGTGATAAAAACGCCGCGCGACGCGATCCGGCTTGGCGTCGGGTATCTGCCGGATACGCGTGATTCTCGCGATTTTTATCAAAATTTCGGCGTTTTCGGGAATCTGTCCGTTGGGGAAAATATTTCACTGGCGGTACGGGCAAAACGCCGCCGCGATTTGACGCGAAAGCATCAAGATGAAATCGCGGAAAAATATATTCATACATTGGGCATCCGGGTATCCGGTCCGGATATATTCGCGCGGGATTTGTCCGCGCTGGACGAAAAAAAAATGATTCTGGCGCGGTGGCTGGCGGCGGAATCGGATTTGCTGATTTTAAATGAACCGTTCCGGGGTTTGGATTCCAAAGGCCGGAGGGAAATATTAAATTTTATTTTACGCGTGGCCGCCGATGGAATCAGTATTTTGTGGATTTCAAAAAGCGCGGACGAATTATTTCAAATCTGCCATAAAATCCTGATATTGCGGGGCGGCGTTCTGGAAGAGTATCCTCTTGACGGGAACTTTTTCCCGCCTGATTCCGTCTGATAGAAATATATATAAAATATATAAAAATATATCAATAAAATATCGCGGATCAACGGGATGGAAACGGAGGAATGAGAGATGAAAAATCATAAGCGTCAAATTTTCGCGGCGGGGATATTATTATGGATGATATTATTATTGACCGCCTGCGGGGGAGGATCCGGCAAGGGCGCGTATGCCATAGCGGACACCGCCGCGCCAACGGCTGAGGAAGCGGAATATTATGATTATGACGAAGATATGAGTTACAGCGGCGCGGGTTTGTCGGATATGAATTATCTGTCAAGAGAGGGCGCGCCGATGGAAACGCCGTCCCCCAACGCGAACGCCGCCGCATCGTCTGATAATCGCGACGCGGACAATCACAGCGATAGCGCCAACGAAGCGCGTCCCCGGAAACTGATTTTCAGCGCGTCGATTACATTGGAAACCATGGAGTTTGACAAAACGGCGCAAGCCCTTGAAAATCTGGTTGAACAAATGGGCGGTTATTTTTCCGACAGCAACGCCGGGGATCGTGGCAGCAGTCACAGATGGGGAAATTATACCGCCCGGATTCCGGCGGCGAAATTTGATTTATTTTTACAACAGGCCGGGGAACTGGCGCACGAGACTTGGCGGAACGTCACGCGGCAGGATGTCAGCGAAAGTTATTATGACGCCGACGGGAGATTAAAAACCCAGAAGGCGAAACTGGATCGGCTTCGGGAATTATTGGAAAAGGCCGAAACCGTGGAGGACATGATTACCATTGAATCCGCGATTGCCGACACGGAATATCAGATTGATTCTTTATCCGGCGAATTGCGGCATTATGACAATCTGGTGGACTATTCGACGATTGATATTTCTCTTGAAGAAGTCTATCGCCTGACGGAAGTGGAACAGATTCCGGAAAGTTACGGCAGTCAGCTCGCGTCCGCGTTTACGGGCGGATTGCGGAACTTCGCCAACTGGCTGGAAGATTTAACAATTACGATTGCCTATCATTGGATATGGATCGTTCTCCTGATCGCGATTGCGTTTATTTTGATCAAACTTGGCCGGGCGGGGAAACTCAGCCTGAACCGGAAAGACGCGAAAAAAATCGATCTCTCGAAAAATTCAGATCATTCCGGCGATTCAAAATCATAACGCGTTTGTCACGCGGCGATCCGGAATTGAAATTTAATATTTATTTTTACACGCGGGAGGGATTTTTTATATGAAACTTACATGGCTGGGGCATTCCTGTTTTTCATTGGAACAGGACGGCTATCGGATTGTGACGGACCCTTATGAAAATGTCCCGGGTTATCCGGATTTGCGCGCGGAAGCCCACGCGGTCTATTGCAGTCATCAGCATTTTGACCACAACGCCGTCAATCATGTTTCGATCCTGCCCGCCCCGGCAAAGAAATTCAATCCGTTCGATGTCCGGGAGATTTCCGTCTATCACGATGACCGGCAGGGCAAACTGCGCGGGAATAATATCATCCGGGTGTTTACGGCGGGCGGCGTATCCGTCGCGCATATGGGCGATCTGGGGCATCTCCTGACGCCGGTGCAGAGATCCAAACTGGGAAAGCCGGATGTGATTTTAATTCCCGTGGGCGGCGTGTATACGCTGGACGCGAAACAGGCGAAAGCGGTTTGTGACGCCGTCGGCGTCCGCTGTTTGATTCCCATGCACTATTATCACGCGCCTTACGGTCTGCCCAATCTGGGCGGGGTCGACGCGTTTCTCTCGCTTTGGCCCCGCGAATCAATCCGTATGCTCCCCGGTCCGGATATTGAGATTACAAGTCAGACATCCGGCGTGATTGTTCCCGCGTTTCGGGATTGATATTTTCATATTTCGCGGAGGCGTAAACGCATGACAGTCAGAATCATACGGGATTTTAAATTTAAACTTTATTTTCCCCGGACAATTGTTGTAATTTTGATTATATCCCTGTGTTTGATATTAATTTCCTGTGGGACGCGCGCGGATATATCGAATATGACAAGCGCGGCGGATATATCGGATATGACGGATACGGCGTCCGACGCGGCGGATGATATAAATAATAATCATTTTTTCACGTTTACGGACGCGCTGGGCCGGTCCGTGACTGTCGGATATAATCCGGCTTCCGCGGTGTCCCTGCACGGCAGTTACGCGGAGGCGTGGTCACTCGCGGGCGGGACGCTTGTCGGCGTGACGCGGGACGTGATCGACGAGGATCGACAGGTCAGCGGAGATAATATTATCATGGTCGGAACAAATAGAGATCCCAATCTTGAGGAAATTTTATCTCTTGATCCGGATTTTATAATATTATCCGCCGATATGGAAAGCCAATTAAAATTAGATAATATTTTTACTGACGCCGGGATTCCGCACGCGTATTTCTCTGTCGATACATGGGAGGATTATATTTCACAGATGGAAATATTCTGTGAGATAACCGGTCGCCCGGATTTATATCAGCAAAACGCGGCGTCCGTGGGGGAAGAAATTCAGGAGATAATAAAAGCCGTTCCGGAAACGGACAATCCGCCAGTAGTATTATTAATCCGGGCATATTCCACGGGTCTGAAAGTCAGGGGCGCGGACAATCAGACCGGCATGATTTTAAAAGACTTGGGCGCGGATAATCTGGCGGACCGTGACGAAAGCCTGCTGGAAGATTTATCTCTTGAGATTATCATGCAAGAGGACCCGGATTTTATATTCGTCACGACGATGGGCGACGAGAACGCCGCCTATGAATATCTGGAAAACGGATTGTTTCAAAATCCCGCGTGGAACAGTCTGACCGCCGCGCGAAACGGCCATGTGATCCCGCTGCCGAAAGATTTATTTCATTATAAGCCCAACAACCGCTGGAGCGAGAGTTACGCGTATCTCAGCGAGATTTTATATGGCTCCTGACGGCGGGAACAGGCGGGCGCGCGATACCGCGTCCGCCGCGCGGGGCGTCAATTACGCCGCGCGCTTTTGGATTTTTATGATTTTATTATTCGCGGCGATCGCGGCGGATTTATGCCTTGGCGCGGTCCCGTTGAATTTGCCTGACGCGCTGAGTCGCATTTTATCCGGCGAGATCGACGCCAACGCGCGCATTTTATTACATGTCCGTCTGCCGCGCGCGCTGGCGGCGGTTCTGACCGGCGCGGCATTGGCCGCGTCCGGCGCGATTTTGCAGACGGTTTTAAATAACACGCTGGCGGGGCCGAATATTATCGGCATCAATTCCGGCGCGGGATTTTTCGTATTGCTGGTATCGGCTTTTCTGCCCAATCGTCCCGCGTGGATTCCCGCCGCCGCGTTTCTGGGCGCGTTGAGCGCGTCCGCGCTGGTCATGCTGATCGCTTTGAAAGCCGGGACAAGCCGGATTACGCTGATTTTATCCGGCGTCGCCATCGGATCGATTTTTTCAGCCGGAAGTGAGACAATTTCCGTCCTGATGCCGGATGTCTATTCCGGCTCCCGCGCGTTTTTCACAGGCGGATTTTCCGGCGTGACGCTCCGGCAAATCTCACAGGTGAAATTTTATTTCATCGCCGGACTGCTGGCCGCGATATTATCCCGCCGCGTTCTGGATTTATTGACGCTTGGCGGGGAACTTGCCCAAAGTCTCGGACTGCGGGTGAAATTATCGCGTTTTTTATTATTGGCCACGGCAAGCCTATTGGCGGGAGTATCCGTCTCTCTGGCGGGTTTAATCAGCTTCGTCGGACTGCTGGTCCCGCACTTGGCAAGATATTTCTTCGGCCCGTCCCATGGGAAATTAATTCCCGCGTCCATGATATTAGGCGCGCTTCTGGTGACGGTCTGCGATCTGGCGTCACGGTTAATCGCCGCGCCGTATGAACTGCCCGTCGGGATTTTATTATCTTTTCTGGGAGGGCCGTTCTTCCTCCATGTCCTGCTGCGCCGACGCGGGAAATTATATTAATTTTATATTTAATTTTATATAAAAATCCCCGCGCCGTGAATCATATCCGGCGCGGGGATTGATGATTATTATAAATCCGGATTTATCATGACAAATCCCGTTCAATCACGACATCTTCCGCTTTTCGCTGGGCCTGAATCAATTCCTTTTCGGCGTCCTCCACGCGGTTCTCTTTCAGCATTTCCAGCGCGTTTTCGATTCGTCCGAATAAGAAATAATACAGGTCTCTGTAATTTTTCCGCTCTTTCTCCATAGAAGCGCCTCCTGTTTTTTTATCTCAAAAGACAGACGCGGCGTCGGGCGTGAAACCCAACGCCGCCGCGAAAAAACATCGCAAAATCCACAAAACTTATCATAATCCCTGTAATTGCTCTCAAAAAACGCCGTTTTTCATTGATAAACAGCGTAAAAATGGGTATAATAAGCCTGTGGCGCGTTTGCCGTGTTGGGTGTTCACGCACTCGCACGAGGCCGCAAGGCGGATCCTACCCACTTTGCGGCTTGCCGCGATATGCCTTTTAGGATTATAATTATACTCCCGCCAAATCAGGATTGCAAGCGTTTTATTGGAAAATTTTGTTTTTATAAAAATCCCCGCGCCGTGAATCATATCCGGCGCGGGGTTGATATTTTATTTTAATTTATTTTATTATATTAAATCAAATCTTTCAGGCGGGCTTCCAAGGCGCCTTTGGCGTCCTCATAGCCGGGTTTGCCCAGAAGCGCGAACATATTTTTCTTGTACGCCTCCACGCCCGGCTGATCAAACGGATTCACGCCCAGCAGATAGCCGGAAATCGCCAAACTCTTCCAGAAGAAATACACCAGACCGCCGAAATTATAATCATCCCGCTTGTCAATCGTCACAAGCAGATTGGGCGTGCCGCCGTCCACATGGGCCAAGAGCGTCCCTTTCATGGCTTTTTCGTTGATCTCCCGCATGGCGACGCCCGTGGCGAAGTTCAGGCCGTCCACGTTGGCGGGATCGTTCGGGACAAACAAATCCTGATCGCATTCTCTCACCCATAAAACGGTTTCAAACAAATCGCGGGAGCCGTCCTGAATAAACTGTCCGATGGAATGCAAATCCGTCGTGAAATTCGCCGATACCGGGAACACGCCTTTATTATCTTTGCCCTCAGACTC
>CAJOQY010000317.1 GCA_905236835.1 uncultured Oscillibacter sp.
GAAAATAATCAATCCCGCCATCAGCGCGACGAATGTGTCTAACACGCTGACCCGGACGGCTTCCCCGGCAAGCGTATGTTCGCGGGAAATATAGCTTCCGAAAATTTCCATGGAGCCAATGCCGACGCTTAACGTAAAAAACGACTGGTTCATCGCCTCTCTGACAATTTTTCCAAGTCCGGCTTCTTTCGCCCGCTGGAAATCCGGCAAAAGATAAAATTTCACGCCTTCCAGACTGCCCGGCAATGTAACCGCGCGAACGGCTAAAATCATAATCAGGCATAACAAGCCCAGCATCATGACTTTTGTCACGCGTTCCAAACCTGTTTGAAGGCCGAAACTGCACACCAGAAAGCCGCCGACGACAGTCAGAACCATCCATAAAGACATCTCGCCGGGAGAGGCCAGCATAGACGCGAATACGCCGTCCACCGCGTCGGACGCGATTCCATCGAAACTTCCGGACGCGAATTTGAAAAAATATCCCAGCATCCAGCCTGAAACCGTCGTATAATACATCATCAGCAGGATACAGCCAATAAAACACGTCCAGCCGTGCAAATGCCATTTTGTCCCTTCCGGCTCCAGAGCTTTGAAGCCCAGCAGGGCGCTTTTCCCGCTCGCCCGTCCGACGGCCAGTTCCATTGTGAAAACCGGTATACCCATCATCGCCAAAAATAACAGATAAAATAACACGAATACGCCCCCGCCGTTTTCGCCGGTCACATAGGGAAAGCGCCACACGTTGCCGATTCCGATCGCGCATCCGGCGCTGACCAGCAGGAATCCCAGCCGGGAGCGGAAATTTTCACGCGCTGTCATTTCGATTGCCTCCTTGTCTTGTACCGCTATTTTGATAATCTCCTTGCGCTTTCGCGATAGATTTATAAATTTTTATAGCTATTTATTTTCACAATCGCGACTTTTGATACACGCGCATTATGATTTATTATACGGCGAAGCAGGTCGATTTACAAGTCTTTTTTCCAATCGTATATGTAAAAAGTTTCGGCGCGAGCGGCGCGCGGCGCAATAAAATTTATCATGAATCTTTATTGACAATCCGTCATTTTTATACATAAAACAGTGATAAGGCGTCAAATTGAATATTATTTTCTTGTTCTTGTGAAGTAACTAAAACCAGCGTTTTTAATAGATTACGGGTAATCAATAAAAAATTTCCGTAAATTTTCAAAAAAGTATTGACACCGCGTCATAAATCAGTTACACTATGTTCTGACAAGCCGTCAATAAAATCATTCATTCATCTTGGAGGACATCGACCATGAAAAAGAATATCGGCTCTCATTTGGCGCTTTATCCCATGCCTGTCACGGTCATCGGGGCGATGAACGGAGACAAACCCACATGGACCCTTGTCGCTCATGTGGGGATCATCGGACATGACCGTTTATTGGTCAGCCTTGCCGCGCCGCATTTTATCAACGGACGGATTAAAGAAACGAAAAAACTTTCTATCAATCTGGCGGACGAGGCATTATTGCCGAAAGCGGATTACGCCGGATCGGTCAGCGGAGCGAAAATTGACAAATCCGGCCTGTTCGCGTGGGAACCGGCTGACAACGGCGCGCCGGTGATTACGGAATCCCCGCTGTCAATCGCCTGCACGGCGGAAGATATTTATATTACAAAGGGCTTTGAAAGTTTTATCTGTACGATTGACGCCACGCTTGTGGATGAGAAATATTTGAATGAGGCCGGAAAGATTGACTATCGCAATTTGAAGCCGGTATTGTTCGAGTTTCCGACTTATGAATATTTGAAAACGGGCGATGTTCTGGGAAAATGCCTGTCTTTCAAGAAACAGCCGGAAGCGTAATATAAAATCGCTGTCCGGGAAGCCGTAATCCTGTAAACAGGCGCGGCGTTGAAAATATAAAATAAAAAAATAATATTTTATTGATTATGGATGGAGGAATATAAAATGAACGATGTAAAACTGCCGAAACTGGCGCTGGGCGCGTGGGCGTGGGGCAATGACGGGACATTCGGGAATACTATCACGGCGGAATCCCTGCGCCCGATTTTCGACACGGCTATGGCGAACGGGTTAAATCTCTGGGATACCGCTTACGCCTACGGTATGGGGACATCTGAAAAGACGCTGGCGGGTTTCCTGAAAGGACTGTCCCGTGATTCTTATCTGGTATCAGACA
>CAJOQY010000318.1 GCA_905236835.1 uncultured Oscillibacter sp.
CGCAAAGTCCGCTCCGTCATATCGCGATAGCCCATGACCGCGTGACTTTCCTGATTCACGCCCGCGATGAAAACCACGGACATCTGCATATAAATCAAATCCTCACTCTTTCCGGGGATTTGACAGCGATAATCCACCGCGTAAGACCGCTCTTTCGACAGCCGCTCCCGGATCTGTCTTTCCGAGATTTCGTTTAAATAACGCTCCCGGTCCTCCGGAATCACATATCTTTCCGCGTAAATTCTCAGCGCGTTTCGCCAGTCCGGTTCCGGACCGTGTTCCAGCGCGATTTCCCGGAACAGACGATTTTCCATCCGATAAGGACGCATGGTCCCCGTTTCGAGATTTAACAAAAAAATCGACGAGAAATCAACGCTCAAACCCTCTATCACATCCGTTTTCCGCACATTTTCCCGCCGATAATGATATAATTCCGTAATATCCCGGATCAACGCGTAGTCAATATCGCCGCGATCCTTCGTATGTACGAAACGGGTATCATCCTCCACCCATCGAATCGCGCCGTCTTTGCGGATCACGCGATATTCCAGACCGTCCGCGCCCGTTTCCCCGGCTCGCGCGGTCAGCGTCCGCTCCACCGCGTCGAAATCCGCCGGATACACCATGCCCCGGAACGCGCCGCCGGTCAGTTCCGTCCACTCCTCCGCCGTCTCACAGCCGAAAATCTTCATCAAATTCCGATTGGCGTATAAAATTCTCCGTTCCCCGTCCGCCTCGCGGACGCAGACGCCGCCCGGCAGACAGTCCGCCAGCCGCTCCAGATCCGCCAGTTCCGGCTCGGTTTCCCCCCGTTCTTCCCGATACCCTCGCCCACTGTCCATGTTATAACGCGCCCCCTTTTATTTTATTTATTATATAACTCCCCGCCTTGAAAAGCAAGTCATTTCAGGCGTTGTAAAAATCATGGCGGAGGCAGGGACATTTCTTGCGTGATAGTCTGACTGCCGTATACGGCGTCATAGAATACGCATTCGCGCAGGTATAACAATTCTTGTTCGGATTTTGATAATTTCGCGTCGGACGCGCGGCGATAGGGGACGCCCTGTCCGTCGACGAAATAAATATCCGTGCTGACAAGTTCAATCCGCGCCGTTTGTTTTAACAACGCCCAGTAGCGGGAGACGGGCTGTCCGGTGAGATTGAGAATATCCGCGCCGAGCGCCAACACGCCGCTTGGACGCGTCGTCCCGGCCTGTCCGCGCAGCAACGCCGGATCGTTCGCCCAGATCAGATAATCCGTGGAGTAGATTTCGCCCAGTTGTTCCGCCGTCCACGCGGTGATGTCGCCGCCGGGAATCATGCCGAGATGGGTATATAAATTTTCGCCGTCGGGCATGACAAGCGTTGGGCGGTGGTCCCCGTAAAAGGCGACAATCGTCGGCTCCGGATATTCGCGTAAATTATTAATCAATTCCGCGAGGGCCTGATCGGCTTTGATAATGCCCTCCAGACCGGCGTCGAACACGGCTTTTTCCGACGCGTTTAACAATCTGCCGGAAGATTCGATTTCGCTGGTCCATTTGTCGGCGCGGTACGGCTGATGATTGCCCATGGTGATTACATAGAAAAATCCGCGCTGTCCGGTCTCGTTCACGGCTGTCAGTTCCCGCATCAAAGCCCGGAATAAATAATCATCTTTCAGATAATATCCGGCGAACTGGCTCCCCGGATACGGGATGTCAAGATTTAACAAATCTTTCTCGAACAGCATTTTAGAGTATCCCAATAACGGATAAGTGACCGTGCGGTTATATAACGAATTATCATAACCGTGAAGCATTTCCGCCGTATATTCGCCGGTTTTGGTAAACTGTTCCGGCAGGGAATCCAATCTGTCATAGATTTCATCGTCCATGAAACAAATATTTGTCGCCGCGCCCAGATCCGGACCGGACAATCCGGTCTGCATCGCCATTTCGATATATCCCGTGCCGTAGCCCAGATAATGCGAGTAAAAACGCCCGCTGATACTCTCTGATTGCAAGGCGTGGAAATTCGCCGCGGGATCGCTCGCGTAACTCACGCCCGGCAGGCGGGTAATATCAAAAAAGCTCTCGGATAAAATAATAATCACATTCGGCTTTTTCGCGGCGTCCGCGTTTATATTTTCCCGCGGGCTTTCGCTGATATTTTCGCCTGTATTCTCGTCCGTGACCGCGTATCCGCCTGTCGTATCCGCGCCCGGACTGTCCGCCGCGCCTGACAGATTCGCTATGTAAGGCGGATTTTCCGGCGCGTTTTCGTTTTCCGTCAATAAACTGTCAATCCGGTCCAGAATATTCCGCATAAAGACGGCGCCGTAACCCTCCGGCGGTTTTTTGTCCCGCAATACCCGATCCCGCCATAAACTGACGGTCAGTCCGTAAGTGTTATGGCTGGATACCGGGTCCAGACGGGTAATCACGTCTACCTGAAACATATCCCCGACGATTTGCGCGCACGGTCCGGAGAGAAAAAACAGGCATAATACGCAAGATATAATCACGCGCGCGATCCGGGGTTTGCCTTGGATTTTCATCAACGGATTGCAATACCAGATTAAAAACAAGCAAAACAGCGCGTCGAATACGGCCTGCCAGAAAATCCCGGGAGGCCATAACGATCCCGCGACGCCCGCCACGGCTCCGGCGCGGTCGGCAAGTCCGAAATCGGATAATACCAGCGGCGCGCCGTCGATGGACTGTTTGAAATAATCCACCAGCGCGAACGCGAGGGCGAATATGGAAATCAGCGCGCCGCCGATCCAGAGCCGGTTTGACAAAGCGCCAATCAGACAGGCGATGACGGCGTATAAAATCGCGGTAAGCAAAAAATTATCCGTGTATTTTAACGCCCATGTCCGCATTTTTCCGGACGAACCGGCGCAGACGGACTCCGCGGCGGCGGTGAGGGCCGCGCCGAGACATAACGCCAATAAAAAGAATAAAATATTTTTCAGCCATACGGGATACTCCGCTGACGGATTCGCCGCGAATTCCGCCGCCCGCCGCGCCTTGATCGCAATCCGCTTTTGCCGGAATATATGCCAGCGGGCTTTGCCGGTCCGGAATAAAAATTTCAAAAAACGGAGCGGGGATGTAACAATCAAGAATAAAATACGCAGAATCCGGGCGCGGCGCTGTTTCCATTCCTCGATTTTTTCCGGATCCGGCTTACGGGGTTTGACTTCGCGGCGCGGTCCGTCGTGATAATTATAATATTTATAATTATAATTATCATCTTCGGGATTCAGATCAGCGTCGCTATGATTTTGCCCGCCGGACGGACGATAAGGGCCGCGCGCGGGCGGGATAATCTGTCCGCGCAGGGTCCCCGGCGTCGTCTGATTGGGCCGCCATGTGGACGGCATTCCGTTCCATACGGTTCTGACCTGCATGGAATCAGCTGTCCAGTTCGGCGTCCGCTTCGCCTGATTTTCCTGATTTCGCGTGTAATACGCCTGATTTTCCTGATTCCGCGCTTGATACGCCTGATTTTCTTGACCGCGCGTGTGATACGCCTGATTGCGCGCTTGATTTCGCGTGTGATACGCCTGATTTTCCTGATTCCGCGCCTGATACGCCTGATTGATTTGATTGCGCGTCTGATACGCTTGATACGCCTGATTGCGCGCTTGATTTCGCGTGTTACGCCTGTTATCTGTCTCTGCCATATGCTTCACGCTTTTTATATCGCTAAATTATAATAATTATAATTTAATAATCCAGTTTTTCGGCAAGATACGCCTGTAATTCTTTGACGGGAATCCGGACCTGTTCCATAGTATCCCGGTCCCGGACGGTCACTTGTCCGTCGTTGGCCGTGTCGAAATCGACAGTGACGCAATACGGCGTGCCGATTTCGTCCTCGCGCCGATAGCGTTTGCCAATGCTTCCGGTCTCGTCGAAATCAATCATCCAGTATTTGGACAAACCGCGCTGTAATTCTTTGGCCTGATCGCTTAATTTTTTAGATAACGGGAGTACAGCCGCCTGATACGGCGCGATGGCCGGATGGAATCTCATGACCGTGCGGGTATCCTCTTTTTTGCCGTCGAGAATTTTTTCCTCGTCATAGGCCTCAACCAGTATCGCCAGCGTCATGCGATCCGCGCCCAGAGACGGTTCGATTACATACGGGATATAATGCTGATTGCTTTCCTGATCAAAATACGTCAAATCCTGTCCGGAAAATTCCTGATGTTGTTTCAAATCATAATCCGTCCGGTCCGCGACGCCCCATAACTCGCCCCAGCCAAACGGGAATAAATATTCAAAATCCGTCGTGGCCTTGGAATAAAACGCCAATTCTTCCGGCGTGTGATCGCGCAGTCTTAAATTTTCCTCCCGGATATTTAAATTAATCAGCCAGTCATGGCAGAATTTGCGCCAATACTGAAACCATTCCAGATCCGTCCCCGGCTTGCAGAAGAATTCAAGCTCCATCTGCTCAAATTCCCGGATTCTAAATATAAAATTCCCCGGGGTAATCTCATTTCTAAATGACTTGCCCACCTGACAGACGCCAAACGGCAGTTTGCGCCGCGTTGTTCTCTGAATCGCCGGGAAATTGACGAAAATCCCCTGCGCCGTCTCCGGACGCAAATACACTTCGTTGGCCGTGTCTTCCGTGACGCCCTGATGGGTTTTGAACATCAAATTAAATTTTCTAATATCCGTGAAATCGCTCTTGCCGCACCCCGGACACGGGACCTGTTTTTCCCGGATAAAACTCACCAATTCCTCCTGCGTCATGGATTCCACAACGACATCCGTCAAATGATTTTCGCGCGCGTAATTCTCCACCAATTTATCCGCCCGGTGGCGCATTTTGCACGATCTGCAGTCAATCAGCGGATCATTGAACGTCGACACATGGCCGGACGCGACCCATACTTTGGGATTCATCAAAATCGCGGCGTCCAGTCCGACGTTTAAATCATTCTCCTGAACGAATTTTTTCCACCACGCGCGCTTGACATTGTTTTTCAATTCCACGCCGAGCGGGCCATAATCCCAGCTGTTCGCCAGTCCGCCGTAAATTTCACTGCCCGGAAAAATAAATCCCCGGCCTTTGCACAGCGCCACTAATTTTTCCATGCTTTTTTGCTGATTATCCATCATATTTCAATCCTTTTATTAATATTTTCACTTCATCCCCATAAATCGTCGGTCCAGTCTCCGCTGCCGCCGGAATCGCTCTCGACCGGCGGCGGGGGCGGCGCTTCAGGTTCAGACGCGTTCCCGCCGCCGGAACTTCCGCCCGATACCGGCGACGGCGGCTCCTGATAATCCGGCGAAATGCCGCTCCCGGTATCCCATGAACTTCCTCCGCCGGAATCGCCGCCGGAATCATTTCCGGATGTTCCCCCGGAATCGCCGCCCGAATTTCCCCCGCTATGATTTCCGGGCGTATACGTCGCCGGTTCGCGCGGGATCGTCGGGTCATAAATCTCCGGGTCATAATCACTGTCCCAGCTTCCGCGCGTCTCCACTTCGCCGTATTGGTTGACGGGTCTCGGCGTCGGCGTCCGGACGGCGTTCGTCTGCCGTTCGGCGTTATTCGTATTGCTGATATTATTCCGCGTATTGTTATTATTACGGGAATTGCCGCCGGTCCCGCTTCCGGATGTCCCGCCGTGTACGGAGCAGCGCCCGCTTAATGATTGAATCCGATAACCGCTGTCCGCCGCGTAAACGCCGGAGCCGTAATTCTCCCGCGTGTAATTCAGCATTCCCACGGAGCGGACTTTCGACGACGGACAGTTTGACGTGGCGATCACATGGCCGCTGGTACAGTATTTTCTCCAGACGTGCAAATCGCAGGTGTCCTCCGGGCCGGTTCCCTCTTCCACTTCCACGGCAATCACGCGGCTGCCCCGGAGATCGTTTCTACAGGCGTCCGTGACCAACTGCCCGCTGTCCTGACAGACATAGATGGTTTCCAGACCCTCTTCGGGCCGATAGAAATCCACATCCGGCAAATCCCGGTGAATTTCCTCCATGACTTTTTTCCACATGGTAATGGCCGGATTGCCGGAATAATTAATCCGGGCGTTGTATTTATAACCCGTCCAGACCGCCGCGACGTAATACGGCGTGAAGCCGACGAAATATCTGTCATAATTATCGCTTGTCGTTCCGGTTTTGCCAGCGATGTGCATTCCGGGGAATTTCGCGGCTGTACCGGTGCCGGAATCGACGACGCTTTCCAGCATTCTTGTCATGAGATACGCCGTTGTGGGCCGCATGGCGTCGTTGTGATATTCCTCATTGGATAAGATCAAATTCCCGGACGCGTCCTCCACGCGTTCATAAGTCCGGGGGCGGTTATATCTGCCGGAATTGGCGATAGCCCCGTAAGCGCCGGCCATTTCGATTGTCGTCAATCCGTAAGTCAAACCGCCCAGTCCCAGTGAGGCAAGCGCCTTGTCCTGCTCGTCAAGATTCAAATGCAGTCGCTCCGTGGCGAAATTATAAGAATTAATAATCGCGTCATCTTCCGTCTCGCCCTGAGATAATAACGTCCGAATCGCGATGGTATTCAGCGAACGGCGAACGCCGGTCTGAATATTCGTCAGGCCGCCGTATCCGGCGGGGGAGTTTTTCGGCCACGCGGTCCCGTTTAATTTCTTGACGGGATAATCATCGAAACTTGTCGCGGGCGTGACGGTTCGATAATCCAAAGCGGGGGAATAGACTGTCAGGGGTTTGATAGAGGACCCGACCTGCCGGGGCAGCGTCGCGTAGCTTAAAACCCTGTCGCCGACTTTCTCTCCCATATCGCCCACGATGGCGACAATATGCCCCGTGACAGGCTCCAAAATCGTGATGGCGGATCGAATTTGCTGTCCGTCCGAGCTGGTTAAATCTAAATTATTTCGATTTAAATAAACCCTGTCCGCGATCTCCTGAATTTTCGGATCCAGCGTCGTATAAATTCTATAGCCGCGGTTATAGATCCAGTTTTCAGCCGTTTTCATGTCGATGCCGTATGTGGCGATTAAATCATTGGCGACATCCTCAAACACCTGATCCATAAACCAAGTGTTCCACTCCTGTTCCTCGCTTTCGAGAGCCTGATCCGCCGTGCCGGTACGCTCTATAAAATGCAGTTCCTCATTTTTCGCCGAATTATATTCATCCCAAGTTAAATAATTCAAGCCCAATTCCGGATCGTACATACGATATAAAATCATTTCCTGCCGTTCTTTGTTTAATTCGCGCGGCGTCCGTACAATCACGCTTCCGTCATCCCGCGTGACTGTCACCCGTATATCCGACATCGGGCCGTATCTCGACGGATTGTTTGTAATCGCCACAATACAGGCGCATTCGGCGACGGTCAGATCTTTGGCGTCCTTGCCGAAATAATACTGCGCGGCGGTCTGGACCCCGTAACAGCCCTTGCCAAAATAAATCGTGTTTAAATATAAATTTAATATTTCTTCTTTCGTGTAATTTTTCTCAAATTCCAACGCCCGGAATATCTCACGCACTTTCCGGCTGACATACGGTTTATTATCTTTCGTCATGTTTTTCAATAACTGCTGGGTAATGGTCGAGCCGCCGAACGTATCGCGCATACTGAGAAACATATTCACCACGGCGCCTCCGGTGCGTTTCCAGTCCACGCCGTCATGTTCAAAGAATCTGTGATCCTCAATGGCCACTGTCGCCTGCCACATGGCGGAGGGAATCTGGTCAAAATCCACTAAGATTCTGTTTTCCCGTCCGTGCAGGATTTTATATTCCAGCCACTGTTCCCGCGTTTCGCCGGTTTCCTCGTCCACGCTTTTGTTTTTATAATATATAATCGAGCTTTGATTCATGACATAATCATCCGCGTTGACCTGTACCACCGGTACGAGCGTAGTCTGGATCCATGTCCAGAAAATCGCCGCGAAAATCCCGGCGGTACACACGCCGATCAGACACAGCGTAAAAATCGAGAATAAAATTCTCCCGATAATTCCCGCGATTGTCCGGAGCGGACTGCCGCGCCGCCGACGCCGTTCCCGCTTTTCATCCATTATATATGACACCCCCTTGAAATATATTATATCTCTATCCGATTTCCATGACCGACCATAAAACCCTGTAACCGGCAACATTCGCCAGACTTGCCGGATTGATAACCCTGTTATTATATGCGTTTTGATTTTTTCTGTCAAGGCGGGCGAATTTTAAAAATTTATGAAAATATCCCCTCCCCCGAAAAAACAGGGAAGGGGCAATATTATATTTTTATATATTATATTATTTATAATTTATTATAATCTTACTCGGAAAAGATATACATAGCGGCCTCGTCGATTTCGCGGTTTGTGCCGACAATCACATCTTGTCCGGCGGCGTTGACGAAGTGCAGTACATTCGCGCAGCCGGTATTTTCGTCGATGACATTTGTCTGATACGCGCCGTTTTCAAATGTGATGGCGATTGTCTTGCGCGTGCCTTTCCGCCAGCCGACAACCCATGTCGGCTTGTTTAATAACATCCCCGCCCATGTGGCGTGAAGCATTTCGGTTTCGGATTCCGGGTCCGGCAGTTTCCAGCACGGGACATAATTGCCGAATTCGTCCAAATGATAAATCGTGAGAGAATTGCCGTGGAAAGGGCTGATGGTTCCTAATTCCGGCTTGCCGTCGCCGTCGATATCCAATAAAATCGAATCGCTGGACGGGATGGAGCAAATCCGCCGGATTTCCCATTCCTGATCCGGGGCCACCGGCGGGCTGAATAAAAACGTCCCCTCCTCACAGCCGATCAACGCCGCGTCATGTCCGTTCCATTTGATTTTGCAATATCCGTGATTGCGTAATAAGCCGGTTTTGATTTTGGTTAATTTCAGCTGGTGATTCTTGTCAAATCCGGACAGATCGTCGGGCAGAACCGCCGCGAAGCATTCGCCGGGGAAACGCCAGTCGTTTTTATATTCATGGCCGGATTTCAAACAGCAGACTAATAAATAATTTACGCCGTTGCGGTTTAAAATCCCGAAGCGGTGGACAAACGGCGCGTCGCATAACGTGCGGATTTCCCAATTTGTATGTTCATTGATTTCAAGGCCGAAGCCTTCTTTTTTCAAGCCCATATCCACAGACGTTTTCGGCGTGGCGATCACGATGCTCGCGTCACGGGAATCATTGGGGGAATAAAATTTGCGCGTGGACAAAAACTGTCCGTCCGAGCCGGGGACCTGCGTCATGGTCATCACGCCGCCCGGACCCGTCCAGACGGTGTCCAGCTTTTCGCCGTCCTCGGAGAATAAATAGCACGGATTGCTTTTTTCCGCCGCGACAAGAAAGCAATGTTTTCCCTGATAATTCAATTCCGACATGGCATAGCATTTTTCAAGATTGGAAATCACTTTTTTTTCGACTTTCATAAAAACAGCCTCCGTTTTTTGTCGTTTTTTCCATGGAATCGCCGGGAATTTGACGCGATATGAACGGGAACGCGAACAAACGCAAACAAAAAGAGAATAAACGAAAAAATCTGTTCGCTTTGGCGATTTTTATTATACGGCGCGGGAAATGGATTTGCAAGAGGCGGGACGCGATTTTTTGCCGCGAAAAAATTCGTCATTTTGCCATATTTGATATAATAAAGCAACCGCGTGGCCGGATATTTTATGACGAATTTGTGAACGGGCGAGAAAATTCCCGAAAGAAAAGCGCGGGAAAATTTTCGTGATTTTGCACAAAACGAACTTGATTGACTTTTAAACGAACATAAAAAATAAAAACGAACATAAATCACGGTTGAAAAGCGTGATATTTTTGCTTAAAATGAAAAGCGCAAACAAAAAGGGAGAATACAGGCATTCCAAAGCGTCAGAACAGGAAGCGGCAGGAAATATTTCGGAATGATTTTTGATTTTTTGATTTTATCATTTCGGAAAGGGAAAAAAGGAGGACGCGCCCATGAGCAAAATTTCAGAGATGACGCGGGAAAAATGGATTATGTCCACATTCCCGGAGTGGGGAACATGGCTTGTCGAGGATATTGAAAATGAAGTCGTACAGCCGGGAAACGTCGCTATGTGGTGGCTGGGCTGTACGGGTATCTGGTTCAAGACCCCCGGCGGCGCGAATATCACGATTGATTTATGGTGCGGCAACGGCAAACGCACGCACGGCAACGGCAAAATGGCCGTCGGGCATCAGATGGCGAATATGTGCGGCGGTCGCAAAATGCAGCCGAATTTGCGCAATGTCCCGTTTGTGATTGATCCGTTCGCGTTCAAACAGGTTGACGCGGTACTCGCGACGCATTATCATCAGGATCATATGTCAGCCGAATGGGCGGCGCACGTATTACAGAGCGGCATGACCACGACGGATGAGAAAGGCAACGTGATTCCCGTGCCGTTCATCGGGCCGCTGAAATCCGTGGAAACGTGGATCAAATGGGGCGTGCCGGAAGAGAGATGCAAAATCGTCAAACCGGGAGATATTATTAAAATCAAAGATATTGAAATTGTCTGTCTCGACAGCTTTGACCGGACGTGTATCGTCACGACGGATTCCACCGGCCCGGATCGCGAGGAATTAACCGGCAAATGCCCGACGGATATGGACGAAAAAGCCGTGAATTATCTGGTCAAGACGCCCGGCGGGAATATTTATCACTCCGGCGACTCGCATTTCTCGATTTATTTCGCCAAACACGGCAAAGATTATGATATTGACGTCGCTTTCGGCTCTTTCGGCGAAAATCCGATCGGTATGCAGGATAAAATGACTTCTATTGATGTCTTGCGTATGGCGGAGAATTTAAAATGCAAAGTCGTGATTCCCATTCACTGGGATGTATGGACAAATTTCCAAGCCGACTGCGAAGAGATTAAATTATTATATGACTTCAAGAAAGACCGGAATGAATATAAATTCCACCCGTTCTTCTGGCAGGTCGGCGGCAAATACACATGGCCGCTGGATAAAGATAAAATTTATTATCATCATCCGCGCGGCTTTGACGATTGCTTTGAGGCGCCGCAGAATATCCCCTATCGTTCATGCCTGTAAGAATGATTCTGTAAGGAGGAAAAAATTAATATGGCAAGCAGTATCTTACAGAAAATCGTGGAGCGCGGACATTATAAATTCGTGGATCATGTGGATTCATGGCAGGAAGGCGTGCGGATCAGCACGGAATCCCTTGTGAAAACCGGCTACGTCGAACCGGATTATTACAAGCAGATTATCAAATGTATTGAGAAATACGGCCCCTATATGGTATATGACCATGAGGTGGCCATGCCGCACACGCAGGAAAACGCCGTCGGCGCGCTGAAAACGGCTGTGGGATTTTTGCGCGTGAAAGATGTCGTCGACTTCGGCGAGGACGAGGACGGCGAAAAGAAACACGCTAAATTATTCTTTACGCTTGTCGCCAACGATCCGAACGAGCATCTTGACAATATGCAGGCGTTAATGAGCGTGTTCACGAATTATCCGTTGTTAGACGCGCTTCAGGAGGCCAACACGCCGGAGGATATTTTAAAGGCCGAGGCCGATTATCCCCCGGAGGAGGACGATGATTAATATAATAATATAAAATTAATATAAAATATTATATTTTATAAAAACCGGGGAACGGCGGATATTGTCATAAAAATTGCCGTTCCCCCTTGCGAAAATAGATGATGTAAATTATAATAATCTTCCGGAGAATCAGGAAAGGGCATATTATGATTATATTAGATATATTATTGGCGATCTGGCGTTTCTTCGCCACTTATGTTTTGCAGAAAGCGCCGTACATGGTCGGCTTTTTAACGCTCTTGGGCTATACCCTCATGGGCAAAAAATGGTATGACACGTTGGCCGGGA
>CAJOQY010000319.1 GCA_905236835.1 uncultured Oscillibacter sp.
ATATATTATAATTTATAATTATATCACTTGATCGGAAAGAAAGGAAGTTTTTTACTATGCGTCACAAACAATCGCCCCTGCTTGCGCTGATTCTGGCGCTGGCGTTATGCGCGGGCTTTTTCCCGTCGATACCGTCCGCGCGGGCGTTGGAAACGGATGAAATCAAATCCGAATCAACCGGCGTCGGCGCGAATTTAAACGCCGAGGAAAAGGCCGCCGCGCTCCACGCGTTGGGATTGTTCAACGGCACGGGAACCAATTCGGACGGCGCGCCTGTTTATGATCTGGATCAAAAAGCGTCGCGCAATCAGGCCGCCGCCATGCTGATCCGGCTTTTGGGCAAAGAAAGCAAGGCCGCCGCGCAATATTCCGCCGGGGCGTTGAAAAAACCGTTCGCCGATTTAGCCGACTGGATCGCCCCCAGCGTTGCGTGGCTGTACGAGTCCGGACAGATCAACGGCATGACGCCGACAACATTCGGCGGCGTGGAAAGCGTGACGGCCCGCCAATTCTCCGCGATGATTCTCCGCAGTCTTGGCTTTTCGGACGCGAAAGGCGATTTCGCCTACGCCGACGCGCTGGAATTCGCCGTCTCTCACGGCTTATTGACAGCCGAACAAAGCGCCGCGTGGTCATCCGATTTCCGGCGCGAGGGCGTGGCGGAAATATGCTATAACGCGTTATACGCCAATATGAAAAACTCCCGCCTGACGCTTCTGGAAAAATTAACGAATGACGGCGTTTTTAAAAATATTAATTATCATATATCCGATACGGCGAATATGAAATTATCCCGGAAATACACCGGCGGCGGACATTTGGACAATGATTTTGGCAAATACTGGGTGGAAGAGCCGGCTATCACGGCTTCCCCCTGCGCCGATCTGGACGGCGACGGCAAACCGGAAATTTTATTCTTTGTCCGTTCTTTGATCTGTCTGGACGCCGCGACGGGCAAAGTCAAATGGCATACCCCGTCCGGACATGACGTTTCCGAAAATCTGGATTTTAATTCTTCTATTGGCATTCCCATTCATTATATGCCCCCGCAAATCGCCGATTTAGACAACGACGGCAAACCGGAAATCATCACGTTTTCACGGATTCTGGAAAACGAACAGACATTTGTGGCGATTTACGACGGGACAGGGCATTTCAAAACGCATTGGACCATGCCTTATATGGCCCACGCCGTCACAATTGACGATTTTGACAACGACGGCAAACAGGAAATCGCGATTGGATTGGGCGTCGGGACTTACAGCCGCACGCAAAACGCTTTGTCTGTCTATATTTATAATCACGACGGCAGTCTCCGGGACGGCTGGCCGCAAGACTGCGGTTACGGCCTGTTCGCGAACAGCATGACCGCGTTTGATCTGGACGGCGACGGACAAAAAGAACTTGTTATGCTGGACGATCAGGAATGGATGAACGCCTTTCATATCGACGGCAGTGAGATTGTGATTTCATCCGGTCCGTATGCCGGGAAAAAATGGCGCGAGATTTCTATATTTGAAAATTATCAAAACGAACAGCAAGTAGCCTCCGGACACGCGAGTTATGACAACACGCGGGAAAGCGTCAACGCGATTATGGGGACGCATGGCGGCGTTGTCGCGGCGGATCTGGACGGCGACGGCAAACAAGAGTTGGCCTGTACCGCTATGATCGTCAATTTACAGGCCGTCGGCGGCATTATGGCGCAGGGTGAATTGGATACTTTTCGTAATATCGCGCAATATTTCACGGCGTTTGTGTTAAATCCCGATCACAGCCGCTATGTCAATTCCGCCCGGGGGTTCGACTGGTCACAGATGCCGACGGATATTGGCGAAATCGTGACGTTAGATAATCCCAAACTGGACGAGCCGGATGTTTCTCCCGTTGCCGCCGATATAGACGGGGACGGTTGTCAGGAGATTTTATTCACATCCAATGACGGCAAAGTTCACTGTTTCCATGCCGACGGCGCGGAGCATGGCGCGTGGCCGTATGCGCTGGATTCCCGTACCACGTCCGTTCCGACATTCGCGACAAAACCGGCTGTCGGCGATGTCAACGGCGACGGCAGACCTGAAATCATATTCGCCACTTATACGCGGCAGGATCAAATTTCCGAACGCGGTAAATTATATATTTTAGATTACACCGGAAAAGTCTTGGCGGAGACGACGCTTCCGATCAGATGGGGCGCCAAGGCCGATGACGGTTACGCCAACGGCAGTCAGGCGGAGCCGGTTCTGGCCGATATAGACAACGACGGCAAACTTGAAATTATTATTACAACTTATACCTGCGGCGTATGCGCATATGAAATCGAGTGAAATATATTAAAAAATATATTAAAATATAATATCATGCCGGGGAAATTTCCCCGTGACAGGGACGAAATCACAAACAGCCCCGGCCTTGTTGGCCGGGGCGTTTTTATGTCGCCGTTATGAGATGAAAAAAGATTACTCGCCCATAGGCGCGCCGCAGTGGGGGCAGAATTTCGTGTCGGAGATTTCGCCGCAGATGGGACAGGGCTTTCCCGCGGTCTTTTCTTCCTCGTCCTCATCATCCGTCGCGGAGGCGGCGGCTTCGGCGCGGGCGGTCTTGCTGGCTTCCAGTTCCGCGATTTTGGCTTTGCTGGCTTTCACGGCGTCCACCAATTCTTTCACGCCCTCCGGGATTTCTCCCTCATAGTCGCTGACGTACCACAGGCCGATGGCGACGCAGTTTTTGTCAATGTTTTTTTGTTCTCCGGCGATGGCGATATTCACCCGCAGATTTTCGGCGGCCTCTCTGGCGCGGTCAATGGCGGCGGTGGCGCCGCTTTTGGCTTTCTTGGGCAGATCGTTCAAAGTCATGGTAAATCAAAACCCCTTTCATAATCAGGCCTGACGGCCTATCGCGCGGGATATAAAATAATATTATCCAGTATAACGCCTGATTTTGGAAAACGCAATATCTTTTTTGGGAAATTTCATAAAGGCGGGAAAATTTTATTCGCTGATTTTATTGTTTTTTCTCGTCGACATCTTGTTTTAAAATACCGGCGAACCGGTCAAAACTCATCGCGCCCAAATCGCCGCCGGACCGGTGGCGCGGGGAGACGGTTTGATTTTCTATATCACGATCCCCGACGATAAGCATATACGGAATTTTTTCCAGTTGCGCGTCGCGGATTTTGCGGCCTATTTTCTCGTTGCGGGAATCCGTTTCGGCGCGGAAGCCCATGGATTCCAGTTTGTTCCGGATTTGATCGGCGTAATCTATCGCGCGGTCCGTGACGGGTAAAATCTTCGCCTGTACGGGGGCCAGCCACGCCGGGAACGCGCCCATAGTTTCCTCGATTAAATAGGCCATAAAACGATCCAGAGAACCCAAAATCGCTCGGTGAAGCACGACCGGGGTTTTCTCCGTCCCGTCCGCGTCTATATACGTCAATTTAAATTTCATGGGCAGGCAGAAATCAAGCTGGCAGGTGGAAAGCGTATATTCCGCGCCGACGGCGGGCCGGACATTGACATCTAATTTCGGACCGTAGAACGCCGCCTCGCCGATTTCCTCCGTAAACTCGATTCCCAGATCCGTTAAGACTTCCCGCAGGGCGTTTTCCGCCTGATTCCACATGGCGTCGTCGTCATGATATTTAATCTTATCCGCCGGATCCCGCAGGGAGAGAATACAGCGATAATCCGTGATATGAAAATCTTTATACGTCTCGAAAATCAAATCGCAGACTTTGGAAAACTCGTCTTTGATCTGTTCCGGCGTGACAAACAAATGCGCGTCATTCTGGCAGAAATGGCGGCCCCGTTCGATGCCTTTCAATACGCCGGACGCCTCAAATCTAAAATCATGGGCGATTTCCCCAATTCTTACAGGCAAATCCCGATAAGAATGGGCGCGATTGGCGTAAATCCGCATATGGTGCGGGCAGTTCATGGGACGCAGGACATAAGATTCATCCTCAATTTCCATGGCCGGGAACATATTTTCTTTATAATGCTCCCAGTGTCCGGAAGTTTTATATAAATCCACTGTGCCGACGCAGGGGGTTAATACATGCTGATAGCCTGTTTTGAGTTCTTTTTCCCGGATATAATTTTCCAGAATCCGCCAGATCGTATATCCTTTGGGCAGGAACATCGGCAGGCCGCGCCCGACAAGTTCATCCGTCATGAAAAGTCCCAGTTCGCGGCCAAGTTTCCGATGGTCGCGCAGTTTCGCCTCTTCCAGACGTTTTAAATACGCGTCCAGTTCGTCTTTTTTGGGAAACGCGATGCCGTATATACGCTGTAAACTCGCCTTGCTCGCGTCGCCGCGCCAATACGCCGCGTTGCACGCCGTCAATTTTATCGCGTTGCCTTTGATTCTTCCCGTCGAGTCCAAATGCGGTCCCGCGCATAAATCCGTAAATTCGCCCTGTTTATAAAAACTAATCGGCTCCCCGTCCGGCAAATCCTGAATCAATTCGATTTTATACGGCTCCTCACGATCCCGCATGAATTTTATCGCTTCATCTCTGGGCAGTTCAAAGCGTTCTAATTTTAATTTTTCTTTGCATATTTTGCGCATTTCCGTTTCCAGTTTTTCCATGATTTCCGGCGTAATCGGAAACGGGGAATCCAGATCATAATAAAATCCGTTCTCAATCGACGGACCGATGGCCAGTTTGATTTCCGGATACAGCCGTTTGACCGCCTGCGCCAGCACATGAGAACAAGTATGCCAATATCTGGCGCGATACGCCGGATTCTCAAATGAAAACTCAAAATCCTGATCTTTTTTGTCCGAACTCATGAATTAAAATCCTCCCGTGATATGTGATACGCGTGTTTTTCATGTTTTTCTTGTAAATGATTATATATAAATTATAAGCAATAAATAATTATGTTATTATATCACAGCCGCGCGGCGTGTCAAGCGCCGATTGCGGATTTGAGATTTTGATTTAAAGTTTTATAATATAAAAAATTATAA
>CAJOQY010000320.1 GCA_905236835.1 uncultured Oscillibacter sp.
AGGCAAAATCACGCTCGCGGCGCGTCAGGCCGGCAGTGAAATTATTATCGAAATCATCGACGACGGCGCGGGCGTGGACGATCAGGCGGTGTTAAACAAAGCCATCCGTCAGGGGCTGGCCCAGCCTGATATGGATTATTCTCATAAAGATATTTTAAACTTCCTGCTGATGCCCGGATTCTCAACCAATACGGAAGTGACGGAATATTCCGGGCGCGGCGTCGGCATGGATGTCGTCAAGAGCAACGTGGAAAGCGTCGGCGGCACGGTTGTGATCACAAGCCAGCAGGGAAAAGGCATGACGACGACTTTGAAAATCCCGCTGACCATGGCGATTCTGGACGGCATGGAAGTTTCCGTCGGCAAGTCCATTTTCACCGTGCCGATCAGCAATATCCGGCAGATTTTCAAGGCCTCTGATATGCACATCATTCAGGACGCCACACACGGCGAAATGATTAAAATCGTCGATAATTTCTATTCCATCGTCCGGGCGAAAGATTTCTTCCGCATTGAGAGCGGCGCGGACAGTTTCGAAAACGGCGTATTGCTCTGGGTGGAATCCGGGGATAATTCGTTCTGCCTGTTCGTGGACGCTCTGATCGGCGAACAGCAGGTTGTCGTAAAGCCCCTGCCGGATTATATCAACAATTTCGGCATTAAGAACAACGGCATTTCCGGCTGTACGATTTTAGGCGACGGAAGCATCAGCATTATTCTGGATGTCGCCAGTATCTATCAGAGCTGATAAATAAAATAAAAAAAAATAAACGCGGGAAAATCGCGGTATTCGCGAATTTCGCGAATTTTGAGAGAAATTTAACGGACGAATGCGGAGGGATATGGATATGGCGGAAGAAAACGGACTGTTTGCCGGGACTGACGAAGTCAAAAACGCGCTGAACGTGCAGGAGACGGAAGAGGAAAAATTTTTAATCTTCCGTTCCAGCGAGATTTTATACGCGATCAGCACGGATTTTGTCAACGAGATTTTCACCAGCGTGGATATTACCCGCGTGCCGATGGTGCCGGATTATATCGCCGGCGTGATTAATCTGCGCGGCGCGGTTGTGCCGATTATTGATTTCCGGCTGTTATTGGGCCGCTTCCCGGAAGGGGATCCGTGCGCGATTATCCTGAATATTCAGGAAATCACAATCGGCATTCTGGTTGACAGCGTGGATCAGATGGTGGATATTGCCAAATCGTCGATTCTGCCCGTACCGGCGCAGAACGAACACAAACTGGTCAGCGGTATGTGTACCATGCCCGGCGCGGCGGGGACGATTATGGTCCTCGACGGCGAGGCCCTGATTCACGTCCACGAATAAAAGAAACGCTCGCGCAATTGAATATTATTAAAAAAACAAATGTCCCCCTTCCCTGAAAACAGGGGAGGGGGAACGCGAACGGAAAAATATGACGCGGGAAAGGGGGAGCGCGCGCGTGAGCCATGACACCGGGACTTTATTGATTTCCGACGCGGATTTTAACCGCATGGTCAAATTTGTCCGGAACAATTACGGGATTGATCTGCGCCAGAAACGCCAGCTGATTCAAAGCCGCTTATCAAATGTCATTAAAAGCAAAGGTTTTGATGATTTTAATCAATATGTGGATTATTTATTAAAATCCGGCACGGGCGATGATATTAATCAATTATTATCCAAACTCACGACGAATTATACTTATTTTATGCGTGAGACGGAATCTTTTGATTATTTCGTCAAAAGCATTCTGCCGGAGATGGAACGCAAACACCAGATGGATAAAAATCTCTCCCTATGGAGCGCGGGCTGTTCCTCCGGCGAGGAGCCGTATAATATCACTATGTACATGATGGATTATTTCGGCGCGAAATACAGCGTATGGGACACCCGGATTTTAGCCACGGATATTTCCGTGGAAGTATTGGCGAAAGCGCAAAGGGCCGAGTATCAGCTCCCGGAAAATATGCCGGCTGAATGGAAGCGCGGCTACTTCACGCCGTCCAGCGGGAACCGCTATCAAGTCACGCCGCAAGTGCGCCAGAATGTGATATTCAGGCAATTTAATCTCATGAATCCGATCAGATTCAGGCGCAAATTCGACGTGATTTTCTGCCGGAACGTCATGATTTATTTTGACCAGCCGACAAAGGCGGCGTTGATCAAGCGTTTTTACGACGCCACTGTCCCGGGGGGATATTTGATAATCAGCTTGTCGGAAACCCTGCCGCCCGACGCGCCGTATAAACGCATTACCACTTCCATTTTCCGGAAATAAA
>CAJOQY010000321.1 GCA_905236835.1 uncultured Oscillibacter sp.
CGCTTTCGCGCCCGCCGCGCCGATCTGTAACATGGACCCCATCGCCGTGTTGCCGTCGATATTGGCGTTATCGCGTTTCATATCGCTTGCGCGGGCGTCGATCCGGGTAATTTCGTCGATGGTTTTCATTAAATTCGCGCTGGCGTCTCTCGCGCGGGAACGCGTATAGCGATATGTGATATAATTTTTGGCGATTTCATACGCGCCGTGTTCCATGATCCGGCGTTCCACGAAATCCTGAATTTCCTCCACGGACGGCGGATGATCCAGTTTTAAGCAGTTCGCCTCCACCCGCTCGGCGATCCGCCGTATTTGCTCCTGTGTCATGCGAAGCGGCTTGTCCACGGTCTGATTGGCTTTCGTGATTGCCGCCGCGATTTTCTCAATATCAAAATTCATTTCCGCGCCGTTGCGCTTGATTACTGTCATTCCCGCCATCCCCTGTCCGAACCTGAGATAAAAAATATTACGGAATATCACAAAATACACTAAATATTGAAATATATAATATCATAGCACACAATATCTGGCGCTTCAATTCACGTTTTTCACAAATCGTGTGAAGTGTCCCGGCAAGGGGGAAAACAGGGGCAAAGCGGGATGATTCTCATAAAATCCGGTACGCGCGGGGGCGGCAAACAAAAAAAATTTCCTGCCGGAAGGGGGTCCGAACCCCTTGTCAAGAGAAAATTTCCTGTCATTCCGCTGAAAATTTTTTGGGCCGGAAAATTGATTGAAAAAATCCCCCTGTCAACGCCTGACGGCGTTGCCCCCCCTTTGACAAGGGGGGCAAGAGAGCGTTTCATATTCTTGGCGTCCCCGCTAAGAGAGTAAAAAAGAATGGCGTATGACAAAGACAAAACCGCGCCGTTTGTGGTTGACAGACATACAATTTTGGCATAAAATGCGGGTACTGGAAATCAATCAAAGCGGAAAGGGGTCGGCATGATGTTTGAGACGGACGAAAACCGGGAATTGATCCGGAAAATAGAGGATTTTATGGCGCAAAAGCGTTATGCCGAACTGCGGGATTTGATTTCACCCATGGAGGCGGCGGATATTGCGCGTTTATTTGACGATCTGGCGGAAATGGATGAAAAATATATCCCGTTGTTATTTCGATTACTGCCGAAAGAACTGGCGGCGGAAGTGTTTATCGAACTGGATCCGGATCAGCAGGAGCCGTTGATCCGGGGATTTTCCAACACGGAACTGAAAGAAGTTTTGGAAGAGTTATATCTCGATGACACGGTGGATTTGATAGAGGAAATGCCCGCCGGGGTTGTGAAAAGAATTTTAAGCCATTCGGACCCGGAAACGCGCAAAAGCATTAATGAAATATTAAAATATCCGGAGGATTCCGCCGGGAGTATCATGACGACGGAATTTGTGGATTTAAATATTACGCTCACAGTCGGCGACGCGTTGAAACGCATCCGGCGCACGGGTACGGACAAAGAGACGATTAATATTTGCTATTGCGTGGACGCCGGGCGGCATTTATTGGGCGTATTAAGTATCCGGACGCTTCTGCTGGCCGAGGAAGATGATATAATCGGCGATATTATGGAGCGGCATTTTATATCCGTGCATACGATGGACGATCAGGAGGAAGTCGCCAACGCGTTAAGCCGTTATGACTTTCTGGCCCTGCCCGTCGTCGACAAGGAAAACCGCCTTGTCGGCATTGTCACGGTCGATGACGCGATTGATGTCTTGCAAGAAGAAACGACGGAAGATATAGAAAAAATGGCGGCGATTCTGCCGTCAGACAAGCCGTATTTAAAAACGGATATAATCGAGACTTATCGATCAAGAATCCCGTGGTTGTTGTTGCTCATGGTCTCCGCGACGTTTACCGGGCAGATTATATCCGGCTTTGAAAACGCGCTGGCCGCCGTGACGATTTTAACGGCGTATATCCCCATGCTGATGGATACCGGCGGCAATTGCGGATCACAGGCGAGCGTGTCCGTCATACGCGGGATTTCTCTGGATGAAATCGAATTTTCGGATATAGGCCGCGTGATCTGGAAAGAAATCCGGGTGGCGCTGATCTGCGGCGCGACGCTGGCCGTATGTAATTTTATTAAATTAATTTTAATCGACAGATTATTATTTCACAATCCGTCCGTGACGGTGACGGTTTCGATTGTGATCTGCCTGACGATGATTTTCACGGTCTTATGCGCGAAACTGGTCGGCTGTACGCTGCCATTGTTGGCGAAAAAAGCCGGATTTGACCCGGCTGTCATGGCGTCGCCGTTTATTACGACGATTGTCGACGCGATTTCGCTGTTAATTTATTTCCGCATCGCCGTTTTGTTACTGCCGATATAATATCTTGATTTTTATCAAGCATATCTGTATTGACGGAATCGGAAAAAGAACTGGTATTTTCCGGCGCGGCATGGTATATTGATAATATCGCTGTGATAGATATATAAAAAATAAAAAGGCGCGCGGAAATAAACGCGAAATAAACGCAAGGATGGTGCGAAACATGACGCTGTTATCTTCGATTCTCTTGGGATTGGTGCAGGGCGTGACGGAATTTCTGCCGGTGTCCTCGTCGGGACATCTGGCCATCGCGGAGCGGTTGTTGGGCATTCAGGCGGAAATTCCGGATTTTTTTGACGTGTTGTTGCATTTGGGGACATTATTCGCGGTATTTGTGGCGTATTGGGAGGAAATCCGCGAAATGATTCTGGAATTTTTCCGTTTCTGCGCGGATACCGCCCGCCGCGCGTCGCCGGATCCCGTTCCCCCGGCGCGGCGTATGATTTTATTAATCATTGTCGGGACATTGCCTCTGTTTCTGGTTCTGCCCGTGAAAGATTATATTGAAAAATTCGGCGATAATTTATATTTTGTCTCGGCGGCGTTGTTAATCACGGGCTGTCTGTTATGGCTGGCGGACCGCGCGCGGCGGGGCCGCAAATCGGAGATGACCGCGACTTTATATGATGTTTTGATTGTCGGCGCGGCGCAGGCCGTCGCCACCTGTCCGGGGATTTCCCGCTCCGGGACGACGATCACGACGGGCTGTCTCCGGGGATTTGACCGGAGTTTCGCCGTGCGGTATTCGTTTTTGATGTCTATCCCGGCGATTCTGGGCGCGAATTTATTGAGCCTGAAAGACGCGCTCGAAACCGGCATTATATGGCCGGAAGTCCCGTTATATTTCATCGGCGTCGCTGTGGCGGCGGGCGCGGGTTACGCGTGCATTAATTTATTAAAAATCATCGCGGCCCGGGGCAAATTCGGCGGATTCGCGTATTACTGCTGGATCGTCGGCCTTGTGACCCTGATCGCGGAATTGATTTTAAAATAAATATTTAAAAATATTTTTCCGGGGCTGCGCGCATATACGGAGGTTTGAGATCTTGGCGGCGAGACGAAAGAGGAGCATCA
>CAJOQY010000322.1 GCA_905236835.1 uncultured Oscillibacter sp.
CGTCCGGAGATCATTCCGGCGCGGATATGTCAGCCGCCGCGTTTGTGGGTTACGCCGCGTCAAATGAGGATTTTCACAGGCGGATTTTTCTCCATATCGGCGTGAAATTATATATTCTTGACTTCGACAGCGGCGTGACCAATCAGGACGGCCTTGTATTTCTCAGCGAGAAATACGCCGGAATCCCGCCCAATCCGGGGACGTTTTTCCGTTTCGGCGATTGCCTGTATTATAAAAATCAAGGCGCGTTTCTGAAAATCGCGTATCTGTCCAATCTGGATGACTTCTCCGTCACGGACGCCGCGCAAGACGCTTATATTCCCATCGTCACGCAAAACGCGAATCCCGACACGGGTCTTGGGGAAGCGTATCAGCCCGCGAATTGCCTCAGCCCGTTTAAACGCGCCGCGTATCAGGCCGGAACGATTTCCGTCAGCGTGGTCCGTTCCGGCGACGGAAGCTCCCGGACGTTTTCTTTATTAAATAATAATAATAATCAAACCCCGGAAAATCATGATGATACAGACGGGTTATCCGCGTCAGATATATTACAGGAGATTGACGCCGTTTATATCGACCGTTCGGCGATCAACAGCGCGTTATATAATTTTAATATTACTTCCGGAGAGATTATCTTCAACGCCCCGCCCCCGGAAAATTGTGTGATTACATTCGCGCTGAAATTATGCCGCTTCTCTTACCGTCTGCCGGTCTTAAATCCGGATGATATTATCAATATCTCGATTGATAATATTATATTAAATCCAGCAAGCGATTATACCTTGGAAGAAGGGCTTGTGACCTTCCGGGAAGCCCCCCAAAAAGATTCCATCATTGAAATCACTTACCGGGAGGAAAATCAATCGGCATATGATTCCGTCATGAACTGCCCATATGCCGCCGTATACGGCGCGGGCAATCAAATCTGCGTCGCGGCGGGCGGGAATCTCCATTCTCCCGGCGACGTGTTCTGGACCGGCGAAACCGAAAACGGCCCCGATCCGTCTTATTGGCCCGTGTCGCATATCTTAAAATCCGCCAGCGATACCGACCGCGTCACGGGATTCGGAAAACAATATAATCAGCTTTTAGTGTTCCGCTCCGGAAGCGTTGGCAAACTGACGGACAATCAAAATAATTATAAAAATAAAAATATTTCCGGAATGAATCTGGAATATCAGACCGTCAACAGCCGCGTGGGGTGCGATCTGCCCGGAAGCGTTCAGCTTGCCGAAAATAATCTGATCTTCTGCGACAGCAAAGGCGGCGTATATCGAATCCGCGCCACCAGCGCCGCTTATGAAAATAATATCGAATTAATCAGCGGCAAAATTAACGGCTCCGATCCGCTCGGCGGCGATAATCGCCCCGGCTTATTATATGACCTCCGGATTGCCGCGTCCGGACAGTCTAACCAATCCGCCCCGCCGGTATCCGCTTTTTATGACGGGCGGCGCTATTGGCTTTGCGTCAACGGCCACGCGTGGCTTTGGGATACGTCTTTGAGCGAAAACCATCAAAACAGCCGCAATAATCACGTCTGGTTTTATTTTACCAATATCAATCCGGTTTCATGGTTCCGGCATGACGGAAAATTTTATCATCTCAATTCATCCGGGCGCGTGACGAGACTTGGACAGTATTTTCATGATTATCATAATCCTATCCGCAAGATTTATCAATTCCCGGTTCAGAATTTCCATGATTATCATCTTTTGAAAGACATCCGGGATTTGATCATCATCATGCGCGCGGACGCGCCGGGGGAAATCTCCCTCACTTATGAAACCGACTGGGAATGCCGCTCGGATCAGGCGGATTTAAAAATTACCGGCTGGGACCGCCTGACGGAACGGGATTTATCATACCGGGATTTAAGCGTCCCGCGATACGCCGCCGTGTTCCGGCGCGATCCTCAGTGCCGCCATGTCAGGCATTTTTCCGTCAGACTGGAAAACAACTCCGCCGGGGAGAATTTATCCCTGATTTCCGCGCGCATACAGGCGCGTCTCACGGTCCGGGAGAGATAATTGATAAAAATTATATCAGGGGGACAGCATGAGCGAACAGATTCCAAGATTATATTATACAAAAAGCTGGGAGGA
>CAJOQY010000323.1 GCA_905236835.1 uncultured Oscillibacter sp.
GTCTCGAATACCATGCCGACGGCAATCAAAGAAATCACGCCCAGAGCGGATTCAATCAGCATGGAGCCGTATCCGATCGGCTTGGCGTCCGCCTCGCTGGCAAGCTGTTTGGACGAAGTGCCGGTGGCCACCAGAGAATGGAAGCCCGAACACGCGCCGCAGGCGACCGTGATAAACAGCGTCGGGAACAAGAAGCCTAATTGATTGGACCAGCCGGTAAACGCCGGAATTTGAAATACCGCCGTTTTGGTCAATCCGGAAATCAGAATCCCGACCAGCGCAAGCGCCATCATGCCGTAAAGCAGATAACTGGATAAATAATCGCGCGGCTGTAATAAAATCCAGACCGGAACCAGTGACGCGATTGTGATATACGCGCAGATTAAAATAATCCACGGAATCCGGGGCATCGCCAAGCCGACGTTTAAGCCGAATACCAGCATTAAGCAAATGCAGATTATGCCCGCGATTGTCGCCGGGATTGTGCCGATATGAAATCTTGTCGTCGCGATGCCGTAAATAATCGCCAAGACGATAAATAACACGGAAATCATCGCTGTCGTTTCGTTGCCGGTGGGATTTGTCGTGATGCCGAGACGCTCACTGGCGAAAGTCCCGGCGACGACGTTCACGAAAGACGCGATTACCAGAATTAACACCAGCAAAGCGAAAATCGTGAACAATCTCCCGGCGCGTTTGCCCATGGTGTCTTTGATAATATCGCCAAGGCCCTTGCCGCCGTGCCGGATCGACGCGAATAAAGAGCCGAAATCATGCAGGCCGCCGAAGAAAATCCCGCCGAACACGCACCAGAGAAACACCGGGACCCAGCCGAATACGCTCGCCTGAATCGGTCCGTTGATCGGTCCCGCGCCGGCGATCGACGAAAAATGATGGCCCATTAACACCGCCGGTTTCGCGGCGACATAATCCACGCCGTCCTCCTGTGTAATCGCCGGCGTTTTCCGGGCGGGGTCCACGCCCCATTCCCGCACCAGATAATTTCCATATGTGATATAGCCAATCACTAAGATCACAATGGCCGCCAGAATAATTAAAATCGCTGTCATGAATAAACCCCTTTCCTGATAAAAATATTTTAAATTTTTTCAAATATGAATGCTGATAAAATTTATAAAATTTTTAAATTTTTTCGGACAAGTTCGCGGATTTCCCGCCCGTGCGGATTGCAAATCAAATCCCCAGACGCGGCGTTATAAATCACAAGCCGGAAATGGCTCCAGCCCTGAAAGCCCCAACGATAGCTTTTATAATATCTGATTTTCCGGACGGCCTGTTTCGTCACGTCCGGCGCGGCCTGATCCGTCAGGATGATCAACGCAATATCGCTGTTTCTGTGATTCCCGTTCGGCTGGATACGCGCCAGACCGGTTTCCCACGCGGTTTTTGATAAATCCCGCAATTTGACAAGATTGAAATCTTTTTCCAGCGCGAAAAAGATATATTCATGAGATTCAGATTCCGCGATGGTCGCCGCGCGCGTGAGAAAATATTGTTCCTCATGGGAATGAAACACGGCCTCGGCGACGAACGGCGGCGCGGGTTTGATTCTCTCCACGTCATAATAATCGCCGTAAGCCTTTAAAATCCGTTCCAGCGCGTCCGGCGCGGTAAATTTTATATTATTTTTATTATTATTATTATTTATCATGGCGCGGCCTCATGTGAAATCCGATTGTCCTGACGGATGGGACTTGTCCGGCGGCTTAAATACGGCGTTCGGACAGCGTTTTTTGAATTCTTCCAGCAAAATTTTCGCCGCCCGTTCCCCCGGCGTCTGGATTTGCGCCAGTTCGCGCTCCGCGCCGGTATGATTGAAATCAAAACCGGATAAAATTATATATTCTACCCGCAGATCCCCGGCGCAGCAGCCCAATTTCACCGGTACGGACATCACGCGCCGAAAACAGCGCGTAATATTCTCATACGGCATATAATACGCCTTCCGGAATTTCCGGATAAACACATGACGCTCTCCCAGCGCGGCGGGACCGACGGACCGTCCGGCCCGCAGTTCTTTTTCCAATTCCGCCCGATCCGGATTTATATTATTATATTCATCCGGGGAATCCAGCCGTAAAAATCTCATAGCAAACTCCGCAATTCCAATTTTCCGCGTCTTTCCACATTTTCCACATAGTTTTCCACATAACCGGACGCCTTGTCCGGCATTTTGACCGGCATTGCCATTGCGTCGGCTGTTCGGCGCGTATCAAACGCGCCCGCTGGGAACGGATCAACCGCCCGTTTCGGCTTCCGGCAAAAACGCGGTCGCGGCGTCCGATTCCGATTCCGCGGGGATTTCGCCCCAGTTTTCCATCAACAGCGCGTTGGGGATTTGCGCGGGCATGGACGCCAGATGGATAAATCCGGCTTTGCGAAAATACGCCGCCGCCGGTTCTTCCCGCAGATATGATAAAAACGCCGCCGCCGCTTCCGGATGTTCGCTGTCCGCCATGACCGCGCCGGGGAATAATACGCGGCCCGTCGCCTCTTCCGGGGCCTCGTCCACGGCGGTCAGTTTCCACGCCTGCGCGTCCGTGGCGAATAAAATCCCGCAGTCCGCCGCGCCGTCCGCCACGCGCCGCGCCTCTTCCCCGCCGCCGACGCCGAATGTCAGGCAGGACGCGATTTCGTCACGATTCAAACGCCAGTAATTTAAAATCCGGTCGGCGTATAATCCCGACGATCCGTCCGGGAGTCCGACGGCGACGGTAATCTCACCCTGACGGAACAACTGCGCAAGCTGTCGAAAATCCCGAATGCCCGCCGGATTCCCGTCCGGGGGGACCAAAACCATCAGCGTTTCCAGCAGATCAATCCGGCTGTTGGGCAGTAATAAATTTTTAACCTCCGGATTCCATGGCGGACCGCCTGTGGACGCGTTTTCCAGCGCGTCCATGGATTCCGGCGACGCGGCTAAAAATATATCGCAATACGCGCCGTCCTGAATCCGGCGTTGTAATTCGCCCGTCGTCGCGAACGTATACGCGATCCGGATATTCGGCGCGGCTTTGAAATACTGATCGGCGATTTCTTCCAGCGGACGCAGGAGCGCCGTGTCGGCGAAAACGGATAATTCGATTTTACGCCCGCGCCCGGAAAAAACGACGTTTTCCGCGCCGCCCGCCGTATCCGCCGCCGCGCCGCCTGATACGCCATTTGACGCGCCGCCCGTGTTCATATCATTTCCCGTGTAAAAAAGCGCGCCCGCCAGTATAAAAACAACGGCAATCGCCGGAATGATGATCCGTTTGTCTAATTTCATAAGATTTTAATTTTAATTTTTAATTTAATTTTAATTTAAAATTTTAATTTTGCGCCGCCCAGTCATAATCCGTGAAATCCACGACGCCGGGCGCGTCTAACGCGCCGTCTTTCAGGCTCAGGGACGGATTGAAAATCAGCGTGTCTCCGTCCGCGCCTGTTATCGTCACTTGGGTGTCGGGGATTATGTCACTGACATTGCATAATAATACAACCGGTTCGCCCTCGCCGATATAAAACGGCTCGCCGTCCGGGCCGACATCGCCGTTTTCGTCCATGCCGTAGCCTTCTATGACCACGCTGACCGCGTTTTCCGACGGCACAAGGACATAAAATTCATTGCCGCCCGTGTCAAATACGGAAATATCCGTCA
>CAJOQY010000324.1 GCA_905236835.1 uncultured Oscillibacter sp.
GGCGGCGTATCAGCATATTTTTATATTTTCATGCCGATTTGATTTAACATGATAAATCGGCGAAGCGATGAACGCGCGCGTCAAACGCGGCGCGGCGGACTAAAGCGCGGTTCATTTTTCAAATTTATCAAGCGCGATTCAATTTCGAGTTTTATAAGAGGGAAGAGGGGCGTTTATGAATTCTAAAACCCTGTGGTACATCGTGAAACGGATCGGACTGGCAATCCTGACCGTATGGGTGGTCATCACGATTACATTTTTCGTGATGCGCGCCGTACCGGGCGGGCCGTTCATGGGCGAAAAGGCGATTTCCGCCGCCGCGCAAGCCGCTCTGGAGGCCAAATACGGATTGGACAAGCCATTATCCGAGCAGTATTTTACTTATCTGAAAGATGTCGTCACGCGGCTGGATTTTGGCCCGTCGCTGAAACAACGGGGCCGGACTGTGCTGGATATTATCGGCGACGGCATGAAAACATCCGTGAAGTTAGGCGTGATCGCGGCGTTCAGCGCGCTGGCTGTGGGCGTCGTGTTAGGCTCTTTCGCGGCCCTGCGGCGTAATAAACTGGTGGACAAAATTATCATGGTCGTGACGACGGCTTTCGTCTCCATGCCGTCTTTCATCATGGGATCGTTATTGCTGGTATTATTCGCTATCAGGTTAAAAATTTTGCCCGCCAACGGCTCCACAACCGCCGGTTTAATCCTGCCTATTATTACTCTCGCGTTATATCCCATGGCGTATATCACGCGTCTGACGCGTTCTTCCATGCTGGATGTGCTTGGACAGGATTATATTCGGACCGCGAAAGCGAAAGGCGTATCGGGCGTGAATATTATTTTCGGCCACGCGTTGAAAAACTCGCTTATTCCCGTGATTACCTATTTCGGCCCTATGCTGGCCTATATCGTCACGGGATCTCTTGTCGTCGAACAGATTTTCGCCGTGCCGGGAATTGGCCGCGCGTTCGTCAGCAGTATCACAAACCGGGATTATCCCATGGTCATGGGAACGACAATCGTTCTGGCCTGTTTAATCGTCGTCATGAATCTGGTCAGCGATATTTTATATAAAGTCGTCGATCCGAGAATCAATCTGGAATAATATATAAAAATATATAAAATTTATATAAATTTAATATGCAGGAGGGAAAACGCGTTATGACGGACAATCCCGCGAATGTTGAGAACGCGTCCGAAACGCCGGAAAATATCGCGAACGGCGCGAATATCACGAAGAATTTCACGCTTCATGTGAATGTCGATGATTTTCTGCCCGCGTCGGACGATGAGAAGAAATATATGGTCCGTATGCGTCCGCCGTCCACGTTCTTCAAAGACGGCGTCAAACGGCTGATTAAAAACAAAGTCGCGTTGACAAGTTTTATTATTATTATCATTATCACGTTGGCGTCGATTTTTATCCCGATGTTCTGGCCCTATTCGTATGACAATATGCTTGGCGTGAATCCCGGACGCCCCGTGGACGCGTCGTATAATAATCTGGCGCCGTTCGCCTATGGACGCACGGAACAGGCGCGAATGGAAGCCGGTGAAGCGGTCTTTCCGCATATTTTCGGCACGGACGCTTCCGGACGGGATTATTTTATCCGCGTCGTGTACGGTACGCGCATTTCATTGGCCGTCGGATTTTTCGCGAGCATTATTGTGCTTGTCATCGGCATGACGATTGGATCCGTGGCGGGGTACTGCGGCGGCAAAGTGGATTTGATTATCATGCGTATCGTGGATATTATTTATTCGCTGCCCGATATGTTGATTGTAATATTATTAGCGTCCGTATTGAAGGTCGGACTGACGCCGATCATCGAAGGCACGGCGTTAGAGCGGATCGGGAGCAATATTATCAGTTTATTTATCGTATTCGGGGCGTTATATTGGGTATCCATGTCAAGATTAATCCGGGGGCAGATATTATCATTGCGCGAGCAGGAATATGTTTTAGCCTCCCGCGCCGCCGGGGCGAAAGGCGGATGGATTATCACGAAGCATTTACTGCCGAATTGCATCAGCGTCGTGATTATCTCGACAGCTTTGCAAATCCCGAACGCGATTTTTACGGAAAGTTATTTATCTTTCTTGGGATTAGGCGTCAACGCGCCTATGCCGTCATTGGGATCGCTGGCGTCCGACGCGCTGAACGGATTGGCGTCCTATCCGTACCGGCTTGTCATTCCGGCGTTGGTGATTTCCCTGATTGTATTATCCCTCAATCTTTTTGGCGACGGTCTGCGCGACGCGTTTGACCCGAAATTAAGAAAATAAATCCGGCGGGAAACGTGAAAGAAGGGAATTATATATGCCATTATTGGAAGTCCGGGATTTGCATACTTCGTTTTTTACGCCCGCGGGAGAAGTGAAAGCCGTCAACGGCGTTTCGTTCAATCTCGAACGCCGGAAAGTATTGGGCATTGTGGGCGAATCCGGCTCCGGCAAATCCGTCACGGCTTATTCGGTTTTGCAGATTCTGGAAAGCACGGGTAAAATTATCTCCGGTTCTATCAAATTCGACGGACAGGAATTAGTAAACTCCGGTGAAAAAGTCATGAAAACGGTCCGGGGCAATCGGATTTCGATTATCTTTCAGGACCCTATGACTTCTTTAAATCCGACTTATACAATCGGCAGGCAGTTAATGGAAGCGATTTTACTGCATACGAACCGCAACCGCCAACAGGCGAAAGAACGCGCGATTGAAATGCTGAGATTAGTCAATATCAACGAACCGGAAAAACGCATGAAGCAATATCCGTTTGAGTTTTCCGGCGGTATGCGTCAGCGCATTATGATCGCGATGGCGCTGGCGTGCGAACCGGATATTTTAATCGCCGACGAGCCGACAACGGCTTTGGATGTTACAATACAGGCGCAGATTCTTGAACTGATGAAATCTTTACAGGAAGAACTCGGCATGGCGATTATCATGATTACGCATGATCTGGGCGTTGTGGCGCAGTTATGCGACGAAGTGATTGTCATGTACGCCGGGTCAATCTGCGAACAGGGGACGGCGGACGAGATTTTCTATAATCCGCGCCACGCCTATACAAAGGGCCTGTTGCGTTCCATTCCGACGGCGGGAACGGCGGGGACAAGATTAAAGCCTATCACAGGTACGCCGATAGATTTATTAAATATGCCGAAAGGTTGTCCGTTCGCGCCGCGCTGTGACGAGGCCATGAAAATCTGTATGAGAGAACGCTGTCAGCGTATGCAAATCAACGACTGGCATCAGGCGGCGTGTTGGCTGAACGTGAAAGAGCAATATAACAATCAATCCGGGGAAGCCATGAAAGGAGGCGTTGTCAATGCCTGAGCAAGCGACGCGGAACGTGAATCATAACGCGAATCATATTGGCGACACGCCTTTGATGGAAGTCCGGCATTTGAAAGAATATTTTCCGATCAGCGTGGGCTTATTTCGTTCAAAGCCTTTGAAAGCCGTTGACGACGTGTCTTTTAGTATTAAAAAAGGCGAAACGCTTGGACTTGTCGGCGAGTCCGGGTGCGGCAAGACTACTGTCGGACGGACGATTTTGCAGTTATATAAACCCACGGAAGGCGAGATTTTATATAACGGCGCGCCGGTGAAGAGCAAGGCCGAGATTAATCAATTCCGCAAAAAAGCGACGATGGTATTTCAGGATCCGTATTCGTCATTAAATCCGCGCATGACGGTTTCGGATATTATCGGCGAGCCGCTGGATATTCATAAAGCGTATGCCAATCCATCCGAACGGCAGGAGAGAATTTTAAATCTCATGAACCGCGTGGGATTAAACTCCGAACACGCCGCGCGATACGCCCATGAGTTTTCCGGCGGGCAGAGACAGCGGATCGGAATTGCTCGTGCGTTGGCGCTCCGCCCGGAATTTATTGTTTGTGATGAGCCCACATCCGCACTGGACGTATCGATTCAGTCGCAGGTAATCAATCTTTTAGAGAAACTGCAGCGTGAGAAGGGGTTCAGTTATCTGTTTATTGCACATGATCTGGATATTGTGCATCACATCAGCCACAAGATCGGTGTCATGTATCTGGGGCACATGGTTGAGTTTGGCAACTCGGACAAAGTGTATGATCATCCGCTGCATCCTTACACCAGAGCGCTGATCTCTGCAGCACCGGTCGCCGACCCGATCAAGGCAAGGGAAAAGAAGAGA
>CAJOQY010000325.1 GCA_905236835.1 uncultured Oscillibacter sp.
AATAATTTAATCAACAAATGCGCGAAAGCGTATGAAAATTATGAATTTCTGGCGATTACGCACGCGATCAATGATTTTTGCGTCGTTGAAATGTCGAATTTCTATCTGGATATTATCAAAGACAGATTATATTGCGAGGATGAAAACGGCGATTTACGCCGGAGCGCGCAGACGGCTTTATTTTTGATTTTAGATACGATCACGAAAATTATGGCGCCGATTCTGTGCTTTACCTGTGACGAAATCTGGCTGGCCATGCCGCATCAAACGCGGGATGATGATAGAAATGTATTATTAAATGACATGAACGCGCCGTTTGAGGATTACGCGCTGTCGGATGCTGATATGATCCGCTGGAACGCCGTGATTCAGTTGCGCGACGGCGTCAACGCGGCGTTGGAGAAAGCCCGCGCGGATAAGAAAATCGGCAAAGCTCTTGAAGCGAATATTGTTTTATTAAAATCCGGCGAAAATGATAATTTGTCACAGACGGAACAGCGTTTTCATTTACAGGAACTGGCGGATTTATTTATTGTCTCCGGGGTGAAAATCAGCGCGGACGCGGATTTATATCAACAGGGCGCGGATACGCCGTTAGAGGGCGTCCGGGTACTGGTGGAAAGCGCGTCCGGCGCGAAATGCGCGCGCTGTTGGAAACAGCTTCCCGAAGTCGGGACAGTCGCCGAACATCCGGCGTTATGCCCCCGTTGCGCTTCCGTCGTGGCGAGATTATAATTATTTCCAGCGGGAAAAACGGCATAATCTTTCTTGTTCCGGCCATACTATCAGGGCGATACCCAATAGCGAAATAGTGAAGCAGTGAACTTGTGAAAACGGATCAATCCGAAGGAGAAAGATTATGTCTAATCAGAATATGAATCATGATCAGGATCAGGAACAGCGCGGCGGAAACAACAGCGGAAGTAACAGCCGGATCAATATCCCGCAGGCGCGCGCGGCGATGGATAAATTTAAAATGGAAGCCGCCGCGGAAGTCGGCGTGGACCTGAAAGACGGTTATAACGGCGATCTGACAAGCCGCGAGGCGGGTTCCGTCGGCGGACAGATGGTCAAAAAGATGGTTGAATCTTACGAACAGTCTCTGTAAAATCTTTTAAAATCGCGTGAAAGCATATCAAATCGCGGATTTTAATATTCACGCGGATTTTCGCCGCCCTTCCCGACGCCGGGGAGGGCGGATTTCGCGCCGCTTGAAAAATTTTACAATTCGGATATGATTTTCTTCCCGGCGGCGCTTGCGGGAAGCCGGACGCTATGATATGATAAGCGTATGATTGGGGGTGGGGCCTGATATGAAATCATCCGCGCGAAGCGTTCAAAAACATCGGATTTTATTGTTTTTCATGCTTGTGATATTAATGCCCGTATTGCTTTTAAGCACCTGCGCGCTTGGGGAAATTCAGCGTCCGAACGGCGGCGGGGAATCGCGGACCGTGACAATCGCGGCCACGGGCGGATTTTATAATTATTTCCTGCCGTGGGATTATCTGTCCGATATGCCGTATGAGGGCGGAAGCCTCGCGCAGGCGGCGTCCGTGATACGGGAATTGCGCGAAAATAAGAATATTATTTTAATCGACTGCGGGGATTCTATGAACGGGAACGCCGGGGATTTGTTTTTCAATGACCCGGTGGAGCCGATGGCGGCGGGCATGAACGCGTTAAATTATGACGCCTGCGCCGCCGGGGATTTGGATTTTATCTCCGGCCCGGAACGGTTTCAAAAACTCAAACGCTCTTTGGACGCGCCGTTTCTGGCGGCGAATATTTATCAAGCTGACGGCGCGCGGCTCGCGGACGATTGCGCCGTTATCGAACGCGGCGGACTGCGCGTCGGCATATTCGGCCTTGTCACGCCGGACGCCGTATCCCCGGATGCCATGTCCGGCTGTACGGTTTCCGATCCGTCGGAAGAGGCGCGGCGGATCATCGACGAATACCGGGATCAATGCGATCTGTTTATCGCCGTCGTCCACGCGCCGGACAGCGTTGATCATGCGCTTTCCGATTCTTCCGGCGATTTAGATTTATATCCCGTCAGCGACTTGGCGGCGGCGTGTCCGGAACTGGATTTGATTTTATCCCCCCCGGCGGATCATAACATACAGGATTTGTCCGTGATTACGCTGTCCGCGGAATTATCAGGCGGCGAATGGTCCGTGACGGATACCGGGCGGGAAATCTATAATCCGCGCGATTACGCGCCCGATCCGGATTTGTCCGTCCGTTTAGATCCGTATGACGGCTGGGCGAAAGAAACCGTCCGCGCCGGATATTAAAATCAAAAATTAAAATTTTGCAATCCGGAAAAAATATCGTCGGAATTGAAAAAAACAATTGACAAGCGGTTTTCGCCGTGCTATAATAATCAGGCAGTTAGCGGGAAGGCGTGAGTAAAATTTACGCGCGGCTGTGCTGGAACTGGTAGACAGGCCAGCTTGAGGTGCTGGTGTTAGTATTGACGTGTGGGTTCAAGTCCCGTCAGCCGCAC
>CAJOQY010000326.1 GCA_905236835.1 uncultured Oscillibacter sp.
GTTGACGTTGGGAAATTCGCGTCCGTCGCTGACGACGGCGAAAGACTTGATTCCCAAGTCAACGCCTAAGCCCTCCGTTTCCGGCTTTGCGCCTTCCGCGTCGGGGACTTCCACTAACACGGAGCGAAAAAACCGCCCCGCATGGAAAGAAATACCGCCGGAATGAATCGCTTTTACCTCCTTTTTCTGTTACGGATGATCTATTTCCAAGCTGCCCGGATACAGCGGGAAATCAGAATCCATCAAGGGAATTTTGAATCTTTCCCCCTGAAAACACGGGGAAATATGTGATTTGCCGGGGTTGATATGTTGATCATATATAAAAATCCGCGCTGGGGGCGTTAGTCGTCATAATGGCCTCTGCAAGAGAAAATATAGAGACAATTGTTTTCAATCGTAAAAATCAGCCGATTTTTCTGGTCGATCCGACAACTCCAGCCATCACGGTATTTTAATTTTTCAATTTTTCCATAGGACTGTATGCCGTTCCGTTCGATTTCTTTCAAAAGCCGGTTGATTTTATTCAGCGTTTTTTTATCCTGTGACTGCCAGTAGAGGTATCCGTTCCAAGCCTCGTCGAACCAGTGTTTTTCCACGGATTATTCCTCAATCAGTTCGTGAACGTGAAAATGTTCATGGTTGCCGGATTCCAATTCTTTGAAAGCCCGTTCGATTTCGGCGAGATATTGATAATTTTTGATTTGTTTTTCGTAATCGCGCAGTTGCGCGAGACTGATGACGGCCACATCCGGTTTGGATTCGCGGGAAACCACGATGGTTTCCCCGTTGGCGGCGCTGTCCAGATAATCGGACAGGCGCTCCCGCATGGCGTCGGGTTTGACAGAGATCATGACAGATAAATCCTTTCATGAACGGCGCGAAAAACGCGCGGGGAATTATATAATATAATTATAATTATAATATAATATATTACATGGACCCGTAAAGGGAGAACATGGCCATATAGATAGAAATCACGATGAAACCGGCGACGACGGCGATGCCGATCAAAAGCGTGGGTTCGAGTTTGGCGAGGGCGGACTGAATGGCCTGTTCGAGTTCGGCGTCGTAATACTGGCCGATGGTGTTCAAAGTTTCGGCCATTTCGCCGGTCTCCTCCCCGACGGCGGTCATGTCGATTAAAATATCGGGCATAATGGCCTGTTCGCGCATGGACGCGCCGAGGGAGTGTCCCTCTTCCAAGCGTCCGGACAGTTTGCCGGTTTCGGTCCCGATGAAATAATTATCCATGACGCGGGACGTAATGGAGACGGCGCGGTTCATAGGCAAGCCGGCTTCTAACAGCGTCGTCATGGTATTGGAAAACTGGCTGGCGGCGTTCAATTCTTGGATTTCGCCGAGTACGGGGACTTTCAAGAGGATTTTGGCCGTTTTCATATGGCCGGCCTCCGTGGCGCTGTAAAATCGGAAAGCGATGATCAAGGCGACGATGACAGCGGCCATATAAACCGTATAATGCCGGAAAAAATTAGAGATAGCGATCAGCATTTGCGTCATAAGGGGAAGGGTCGCGCCGTAGGAATCGAACAGGGACGTAAAAGTAGGGACGACTTTAATCATCAGGACGGCGACGACGATGGCGGACAAAGCGAGTACGAACAGGGGATAGGCCATCGCGCCGCGCACACGGGAACCCATTTTGCTTTGTTTGTCGAAATGCAGGGCCATGGACTCGAAAGACTGGTATAAATTACCGGATTCTTCCCCGGCGCGGATGGTTTCGATAAACGTGACGGGCAGAAATTTTTCCCCGTGGTCGGCGAAGGCGGCGGACAGGGCGCGTCCGCCCTCGACATCCTCAGCGGTTTTGATCAGCATCCGTTTTAAAGTCCGGTCCGCGGTTTTATCGGCGATGAGTTTGACGGAGCGTCCGATTGGGATACCGGCTTTTAAGATAATGGCGAACTGATTGCACATGACCGTAAAAGCCTTGCTGTTCAATTTCGGTTTGCCGAATTCGAGATTAAGCAGCCCGGGATTTTCGTCTTTTTCCCGCACCTGTTTAATTTTCAGAATCACGTCGCATTCCTGTTTGATCCGGTTCGCGGCGTCGAGTTCGTTAAAGCCCTCCATCATGCCGGAGACTCTGGCCCCGTCACGGGTGAGCGCGGTATATTGAAATTGCGCCAAGGAGTATCGCCTCCGTATATGGATTGATATATAAATATAAAATATAATAATATAATATAATATAATTATATTATAATTACACGGCGTTCTTTTTGACGTAATCGACGCTGTGAGCGTAGTGAATGGCGTCGTCTTTGGAGATCATGCGGGCGCGGACAAGGCGCACGAGAGATTGATCCATGGTCATGCCGCCGATAGCGGCGGAAGTGGCGACGGCGTTAGCGATCTGAGGGGTATTTCCGGCGCGGATTAGATTTCTAATCGCGTCCGTGACGATCATCAGTTCACAGGCGAGAACGCGTCCGCCGCCGATTTTGGGAATAAGCTGTTGTGTGAGTACGGCCTGTAAGGTCATGGAAAGCTGTAAACGGATTTGCGTTTGCGCGCCTTCCGGGAATACTTGGACAATACGATCCACGGAGTCGGAAGCCGATCCGGTGTGCAGGGTGCCGAACACCAGATGTCCGGTTTCGGCGGCGGTGATCGCGGTTTCAATCGTATCGCGGTCACGCATTTCGCCAATGAGAATGACGTTTGGATCCTCACGGAGGGAAGCGCGCAGTCCGGACGCGAAACTCTGGGTATCTTTTCCGACTTCGCGCTGGTTAATCACGCATTTGTCGGGCTTATACATATATTCGACGGGGTCCTCCAGCGTGACGATATGACAACTCATGTTATGATTGATAGAGTCCATCAAAGCGGCGAGCGTGGTGGATTTGCCGGAGCCGGTTTCGCCCGTGACAAGGACGATGCCTTTATGGAGATTGATCAGCGGCGGCACGGCGGGCGGCAGGCCTAATTTATACACATCCGGGATATTTTCGCTTAACAGGCGCAAGGCGACGGACGGAACGCCCTGTTGTTTAAATATATGAATACGGGTCCGGTTTCCGGCGTAGGTATTGGCGGCGTCGAGTTCGCCCACGCGGTCAAATTCCTCGTAAGCCTCCCGGTTTCCGGACAGATATTTCGCGATTGAAACGCAGTCGTCCATGGTCAGGACTTCATCGGACATATTTTTTAATTTGCCGTCGTGACGGTATTTGGGCGGCAGTCCGCAAACGATATGAATATCGGACGCGCCGTCTCTTTTGGCCTTGGCCACCAGTTCTTCCACAGTCATCATAATATCGCGGCTGTCCCCCTTGCGAGAATTTTGAATTTAAATTTATTTTACGCGGTTCGCGTTAATATATGATCGCTATTTCGCGTGATTGATTATATCCGGCGAAATTTTTCAAGTCTTTCAAAATAAACATCGGTATTTTCGTCGAAAAATTAATAGAATTATCAAAAAATATAAATTACAATTTGGCAACAATTTTACGGGAAATGAAATTCGCCGTTTCGCGATTACATTTCCTCGTTGATAACGCGCAGGACCTCGTCACTGGTGGTCACGCCTTCCAGCACCAGCCGGACGGCGTTTTCCCGCAGGGAAACAAAGCCGCTTTCAGGTTTGCGCAGTTCGTTTTCAATCGCTTCGCGGCCCTCGCGGCCATAGATCATGTTGCGAACGCGGTTGTTAATCATAAGAATCTCGAAAATAGCGGTCCGGTCCCGGTAGCCGGTTTTGAAACAGCTGGAACAACCCGCGCCGCGATAGAAATTCAAATCCATATTTTCTTTCAGACCCAGCGCGGACAGTTCGCGCTCATCGGGTTTATACGCTTCGCGGCAGTTTGGGCATATCCGGCGGACAAGGCGCTGTGAAATCACGCCGCGCAGGGCGCTGGCGATAATATACGGCTCCACGCCGATGTCACGCAGACGGTCAATCGACCCGACGGAGTCATTTGTATGAATCGTTGTCAAAACGACGTGGCCGGTGATGGCGGCGCGCATGGCGATTTCGGCTGTTTCGCCGTCGCGGATCTCGCCAACGGCCACTATATCCGGGTCCTGTCTCAGAATCGCGCGCAGGCCGTTGGCGAACGTCATGCCGGTCCGCTCGTTGATCTGAACCTGATTCACGCCGTCCACGTTGTATTCCACGGGGTCTTCCAGTGTGACAAGATTGACTTCTTTGGTATTTAACTCGTTAATCATGGCGTACATGGTTGTCGTTTTGCCGCTTCCGGTGGGGCCGACCAATAAAATCATGCCGTTTCGATAGGTTAATAGTCTTTCATAGCGTTCCAAATCGCGGCCCCGGAGGCCGACGCTTTCTTTTGTCACCTGACCGCCGGAGCGATCCAACAGGCGCAAGACGATTTTTTCTCCGAAAACCGTCGGAAGGGTGGACACGCGAAGATCAATGTCTTTTTCTTTGGCGCGGACA
>CAJOQY010000327.1 GCA_905236835.1 uncultured Oscillibacter sp.
CTTGGCGGAGGAAAAGGGATTCGCGCAGGTGTTATGGCTGGACGGCGTGGAGAAAAAATACGTCGAGGAAGTCGGCAGTATGAATATATTCTTCAAGATTGACGGCAAAATTTATACGGCGGCCTGTACGGGTACGGTCCTGCCGGGCGTGACGCGCCGGAGCGCTATCGAATTATTAAAAGACTGGGGCTATGATGTCATCGAAGGCAAACTGGCGATTGCCGATGTCATGGAAGCCGGACGCAACGGCAAATTAGAGGAAGTATTCGGCACCGGTACGGCGGCGGTCGTATCGCCCGTCAAAGAATTATACTGGAAGGGCGAGAGCGTTTATATTGGCGACGGCAAAATCGGCTCCGTAACGCGAAAATTATATGACACCATGACGGGCATCCAGTGGGGACGCCTGCCGGATGATAAAAACTGGATCGTCCCCGTATGCGCGGGATAATATAATAATATATAATATAATTAATATAATATCGCGCGTGAGAATCAAAGCGCCGCCGGACTTGATAAAAAATACGGGTCCGGCGGTATTTTTGACGCGTTTGACAGACATTTTCTGTCAAATACGGCGGCGGACGCCAAAATATCACGCGCGCTTTTGTGCGAAATGCCGATTGACATTAAAATATCTTCTTTCTATAATCATGACAACTTGTCATATTTTAATATTTTATATTTTATTTTTATATTGTCAGATATAGGGAGGGGGAAACGTGTGCAAAGAGACGTTCCGGCGACTGCCGGAGGAAAAACGCAACCGGATTTTAAACGCCGCGTGGGATGAATTCACGACCGTCCCATTCGCGGGCGCGTCGATCAATCAAATTATCCGCCGCGCCGGGATTCCAAGAGGCAGTTTTTATCAATATTTTACGGATAAAAGCGATTTGTTCTCCTGCCTGATGGACGATGTGCGGGAACAGATCGCGCAGATTGTCCGGGAAATTCTCTCGGAAGCGCGCGGCGATATATTCCGGACCGCGCTGATGGCATACGAACGCTTTCAGGAACAGCGGGAACATGGTTTATATCCCTTAACGGATCGTTTAATCCGCGTGATGGGGATCAATCCAAAATTTGATTTGGAATCTTTTGTGCAGGTCAGGCCGGATGAGTTTATCAAAGAAAATTATCTGAATGATATAGATATTTCCGCGTTCCGGCGGCGGGACACGGCGTTTATATTGACCGTATGCCATTTGATCGCCTTCGGACTGGCGGAAGCGATTATGGATTCTCTGTGCGGCCCGCCGGAACGGAAAGCCGAAAACCGGGAAAAATTATCCGAGACGCTTGAAATCATACGCCGGGGAAGTATCCGGCTGGAAATTTTGTCGCGTGAAATCGCGCTGGAAGGAGAGGATGTGTCATGAGCGGGACCGGAAAGAGATTGGCGGCGTTTTTGGCGGCGTCCATGACGCTGGCGGCGGCGTCGTCCGGACTGGCGCTGGCGGAAAAAAACGCGCCGGAATCCGCGCCGCGATTATCCGGCGCGGAAGAACAGGAGCAATCCGATACGGGATATGAATATGAATCGGAATCCGGGGAGGGCAATTCCGCGCTGTCTCTGGAAGCCGCGCTGGACTGGATTCCCAGCGCGGGCTTGTCGGCGTTATCAGATAACGACGCGCCGGACGATGACGCCTTGAATGACGGCGATGACGGCGGCGAACGGACGGATCAAACGCCGGAGCCGATAAAAGCGCCGACGCGGGAACCGACAAAGACGCCGGAGCCGACAAGAGAACCGGTCAAAGAAGCCGAGAAAACGCCGAAGCCGACGAAAGAAGCCGAGAAAACGGCGGAAGAATCCGGGGAAACGCCGTTGATGATAAACCCCGAAGAGGGAATCGGACTCGCGGCGGCGGTACTGGTAAAACCCACGGCGACGTATACCCCGACGCCGACAGTCGGAATCGAAACGCGCGAACCCACGCCCGCAAAGCCCATGGAACCCGGCGTCACACACAGGCCGGATAATATATCGCCGACGCCCGCGCCGACACGGACCCCGACGCCGACAAAAAGCGATGATCGCGAACCCACGCCCGCAAAGCCGATGGAACCCGGCGTCACACACAGGCCGGATAATATATCGCCGACGCCAAAACCC